>JANXXP010000002.1 GCA_025350595.1 Bacteroidota bacterium | reverse complement strand
CAAGATGCAAAGAAATCTGATTTTAAATAAATATTTTAATGAAATTCGAAGTATTAATTACGATTTTCAATTAATTCATTCATTTTATTATTTAGGTTTCAGGAACATCCCCCAAAAAAGAATGAGGTCATTTCTGAGCACATTCCAAGTTTGTTGCCCAAATAGGAAAATATTGAGTATATGTCAACATGTTAGCAGCCAGGCTTCCCGGGATTGACAGGTTTATAGCTCCACCATAATGAAGGTGACCACTTTTTCATTCCGGTTTCATTTGTAAGCATTAACAAAATTTTGGGCTTCTCATCAGACCCAAATTTTGACGTCTGGGATTCCTTGTAAGTATTTGTTTCATTTGCCCTTGCATTGTTCAAGCTTTTTAAATCTTTCTGAGGAACTGTTTTTCCGTTTCTTTCTGAGGCTTCATTTGGACCTGAATGTTTGTAGCCGTGCATTATAACAGTTACCAAAACCAGTGAAACAAGGAATATCATTTTTTTCATATCTGATTGTTTTCGTTATTAATCCAACATCATATTCTAATAATTCTTTCTGATGTATAATTAATTTAAACACGAACAGATCGGAAAAGTTGATTCAGGAATTACTTAACTGAATATAATAATGGTAAAATACTTATTTGGATAACTTACTTATCGCTACCAAAGCACCTCCGGTAATAAATGCAATAATCCACCAGGTATATGCAATCCTGGAATACAGATGGAGTGGGCGGCTTACTTTTTTATCAGGTCCATCTTTAAGATTATGTTTCCATAACAGAAATGTGTCTGCAAGCATCCCAAGAAGTGAAGAATATCCAATTATCCCATGCAAGGTTACCATTCCTTTGGTTGATCCAATTATCATTAAGGTAGTTGCCGTAATATCCAGGGTTAGCCCGATTGAATAAAACCACAATATCCTTGAGGTAATCAGCTGATGTCGTTTTTCATTGAAGTAGCCGATTGAATAAGATATCATGGCTATTATTACTACCATCGAACCAATAATCGAAGCTGTTTTCATATATGTTTAGTTTACTTTTAGCGTTTGTTCTTTTACTCATGCAAAAATAAAAGCACAAGGGGGAAGAAAATGGTAATTTTCAGAGCTTCTATGGTAACAAATAATGCCTTGAGTTTGGAGTGGCTAAAGTTAATTATGAAACTTGATTCTTATACCTTAGGTACTCCAAACTTTAGCTTAGTTTATTAGTCGGGGATTTCAATTTCTGTAGGATCATCGGGACTCTCCGTGATAAACCATTCATTCTTAACAAACTCATCGTTGGCGATTTTATCAGCGTTAAGTTTAATGTATTTTCCTTCGGCCGAAACAGCTATCTCTCCGTTTTGAAGCAGGATTTCTCCGGTGCCTTCAAAAGAACGTGAACCCTCGCTGGTAACACGGCCCACCACTTTTAATTCCTGTCCCAGTGGAACAGGTTTCCTGAACCTGGTTTTCAATTCCAGAGTTACACCCCAAAGTTGTTCCTCTTTCCCGATGCAGATCGACCTGGCAATAACTTCGTCAAGAATGGTTGCTGCAATGCCTCCATGCATTCTCCCGGGATAACCCTGATGCTGCACTGATGGATTTATCAAAGCTACAAGTTCATTGTTATCTGTTTCGAAGAATTTAGCGCGCAATCCGAAATCATTCTTTTCCCCACAAACAAAACACATCTTTGAGCTGTGCTGCTTTTTTAATACTTTGTGTTTCACATTATTTCTATTCTGTGTAAAAATCTACATTTCAATTAATTATACTTCGAAAGCATCAGTACCTGCGCTGAACAGGGTGACAGATCAAGTTCCAATCGGGGGGTAGCGAAAACATCCGTTTTGTCACTTAATAATTCACAATATGGAATTGGTTCGTCAGTTTTGAGAATTGGAGTCAGATCTATAGAAATGTGATGCGATGCTGATATGTCGAAGTTGCAGACCACAAGAAAACCAAATAACTGCTTCACTGTATTCTGACGAAAGGCAGCGATTATTGCGTGGTGTCCGTTATCAACAAATATACAGTTATCTCCATGCCTGAATGCAGGATAATTGGCAAGAATTGTGTTTACTTGTCTAATGAATGAAGCAAACATTGGCTCAACAGGAAAATTCATTTTTGATTTCCGGCCAATAAAATTAATTCGTTCCAGTACTCCGAATTCAACTCCCTGTATGATTCCGGTTGCTCCGGTTCCTAATAGAGCTGCTGCAACGTATCTGGGAATTGTTGACGTTATACTACCAAATTCCTGTGCCGGTGTCCCTGAGTCGTGCGATGTTACTGGCATGAAGTAACGTATGTGTTTAGAAACACGGTGAATGTAGTTCAGATAAGTACGCAGCTGAGGTACAAATTTATAATCCCATGGAGTTGCCAGATTAAAATTCAGTCCCCATTTTGGACCGGCGTGGAGTAGTGTTGTTTCATCAGCGAAATACTCTGCCAGCACCCCTACATTCGGATATTTTGAATGTAAAGTCTTAGTGAGCACCTCAATGAAATCGGGATTGCTGCTATGCAGATTATCAAAACGGACAAATCCGCCGGTATGATTGGCATATTTTGCCCAGAATAGGGCATAATCGATCATGTATGCCCATATCTCCTTGCGAATAACATCAGAAGGATGCTCGTAGTTGATTAAGATAAGGTCGTTCCAATAATGCCATCCATCATTGGCCCAATATCGTGCACGCTGGAATCCATCTTTCTGATTTTGATCAGGCACAATCCAATCCGGAGCCTGTTCTGACATTTTGCTGTTGACACCAACATGATTAAGCACTAGATCGAAAACTAATTGTATGTTGAGATTCCTGGCCTCTTCGATAAAACTTTCTAATTGAGCCAACCCATTTGGCGGAGAATCTTTTTCCAGATAGCCCAGATCAATATCAAAGAGATCTCTTGCTGCATAAGGGCTTTCTGATGCATCCTGGGTTGTTAGTGGAAGAAGATGGACTGCATTAAAACCCATGTCGCGAATGCGTATGAGATCCGATTTCCATTCTGCAATAGTACCGGAAACATTGGGAATCAGGGTATATAGACGCAATCCGTCAACTTGTGGTGGATCGACTAAGAGCCATGCATCAGGAACATTATCTCTGAACCATGTGGCTCCATTGTCGAGAGAGAATTCTGCCCTGAAGGAATGCAGACCTGCATGTTTTGGTATGATCTTACAAATCAACGTCAGATCATCAATACGTTCAAAAGGTATCTTTTCCCATTCATTGTCCTTACCAGAATTCATTGCAGTAATGATATTCGCCTGAATTTCAGAAGGAAGGGGTTCTTCAGTTGAGATGGTCAGTGTCGTTTCCTTCCCTTTGCAGGCTCTGGAAAAACTCTGTCTGCCCACCGGATATGAACGTTGTATTTGTCTGGAAATCGGATAGGTAACAGGACGATCAGGTAAAACGGGAATCAGAAGGTGATGAAGGGTCATAGAATTTGTTTATTTCCGGCCAAAGATAATTCGATTTTGATAATTTAAAGGCTGCTGGTTGCATCTTAGCCGAAAAACTCCTTATAGAGAAGGCTCAGAGCAATTGCCTTAAAGATGTTGTTTTCTTTAAACTATTTCCCAATCTTCAATTTCCCCATCAATTATTTTAAAAAGAGGATGGGGCGAAATGTTAGTTTCATTCAATAATATTTTATAGCTCTCCAGATCCCTGATTTTCAATTTTTTTAGCAGATGCTTAGTCTCATATTCTATTTGTCTGCTGTTAACAGTTAAAGTTACCTGTTCGTGGTAAATATTGAATTTCTCTTTATTAAAATGATAACCGCGTTTAATTGATTCCTTGTAAACCGCTGCCAGATATTCATTAATACTCCTGAGAGGATTATCAGAATTTTTAAAACGTATTAACTGAGGATGGTTTTTATAGCCTTTTGTCTTATCCTCCAATACATTTTTTGCGAGAAGGGTTTCTCTCCAGAGCGCTACCAGACCTTTATTATCCAGGTATTCAGGATGTATTGACCAGATCCTCATGATGGAATTATTATCAAGTGCTGTTGTATGGCAGGCAAATATTTCTTATTTAATTTCATTCAATATCCTTAAAGCTTCATCAACATGTTTCTCGGCTTGTACTTGCGAGTTGAAGACATAGATCACTTTGCCTGTCTTGTCTGCAATGTATGTTACACGTCCCGGCAGCAGGCCCAGAAAGTTTGTTGGCACTCCAAATTGCTCCCGGATTTTGTTTCCTTCATCGCTCAGCAATGTAAAACTGAGCCTGTGTTTTTCAGCAAATTCCTTATGGCTTTTAACAGACTGGCCACTGATCCCAATTATCACAGCATCGGCTTCCTTAAAAACCTCAAACTGATCGCGAAATGAACAGGCCTCTTTTGTGCAGCCGGGGCTATCGTCTTTTGGATAAAAGTAAATCACCAGGTTCTTCTTACCCAGGACAGAGTTAATGTCAAATAAATTTCCGTTTTGATCAGGCAATTTAAATTCCTGGATGCTGCTTCCGATTTTAATTTCGTTCATATCATTTTTTTGACTAAAGGTTAGATAAGATGTAAATAAGAGCAAGTAAATGGTTAGATAAAATCGATAGAAATTCCTGAATTTCAGATAATTTTTATTATCAGGATACATGTTCCCGAAAAGGGCTTTCAATTCTTTCATATAATATGGTTTGATATTGATTGTCCAGCTATCAGTTTGATATACTATCTTGCGAAATTTGCTTCGATAAATAGTCAAAGGCAATCCCCAAAAGATAAACAATATAAGCCAGATATTTTTAAGTATAAACATAGGTTAAAGATAAAAACACTAATATTTAGTTAGATTAATGTTCATTTATTTGCAAGATTCCTTATCATTCCCCTGAAGATGAGTCCATGAAAAGGCAGAACACTATACCAGTATAGCCTGCCCCATAATCCTAAAGGTCTGAAAGTTGCAGTCTGCTGCAATACATTCTGATTGTCAATTCTGAATTCCAGCCAGGCCTCGCCGGGAAGTTTCATTTCAGCAAAAAGGAGCAACCTTTTTTCTGTTTTGTCGGCTATCAGAACACGCCAGAAATCAAGGGCCTCACCCGGGTAAATCTCAGTCTGGTTTTTTCTGCCCCTTCTTAACCCAACACCACCGAAAAGTTTATCGATAAAACCGCGAATTGTCCAAAGCCAGTCAGCGTAATACCATCCGTTTTTTCCTCCAATTGACCATATCTTCTTCAGTGATTCTTCACTGTTACTGACAGAAAGTTTCCTATGATCAAAAAAACACCCATTTACCGGTACCTGTGCATATTTTGATATTCCATCATTCAAAGTGGTGGATGTGAGTGCATCTTTCCAGCTTGATGGTACCTGATTCAGCTCAATCTTCTCGAATGCTTCCCTTATTGCAACCTCATAACTTACAGGTAGAACTCCAAGGATCTCTTTAAGGTTGTTCTCTTTACATATCACCTCAACTTTCATGCTGTCGACGAGGTTTTGAGCTAGCGAGTACGAAGTTGATGTAATAAAATAGAGCCAGTAAGATGATAATTTTGGTGTCATAACCGGAACAATCCCAATCCATCGCTTTAGCCCCCTGACTTTTGCAAATCTTAACAACATCTGCTTGTAGGTCATAATGTCAGGACCACCGATATCATAGCTTTTATTAAATGTTCTTTCATTGAGAAGCACCCCTGAAATGAATTCTATAACATTACGAACTGCAATAGGCTGTGATTTTGTATCAAGCCATCTTGGAGCAATCATTACTGGTAATTTCTCAACCAGATCACGGATTATTTCAAATGAAGCGCTCCCTGAACCAATAATGATTCCAGCCCTGATTGTTGTTAGTGAGTAAGACCCTGAACCGAGTATTCTTTCAACATTTTTCCTGCTGGTAAGGTGTTTAGATAATATTTTCTCATTTACTATCCCGCTAAGATAAATTACCTGCCTGGCTTTGGTTTGTTGAATGCAATCTTTAAAATTGATGGCTGAGATTTCCTCCATTTTTTCAAAATCACCGGTTGAAGTTGACATCGAGTGAATAAGGTAATAAGCAACATCAATGTCGTTTGGAATATTATGAAGAGTCTCAGTTTTTAAAAAATCAACTTCTATTGCGGATAATAACGGAGAGTTATATTTATTTGAATCAAACCTCTTTTTATCTCGTACACAACAAACTACATCATGTCCGCTGTTTAACAAAACAGGCAATAAACGCTGTGCAATGTATCCAGTTGCACCTGTAAGTAGAATTTTCATTTTAGACTAATCTAACAATTATTCATAGTTAAAGGTTCAGGTTGACTTTTAGGTTTACTGATAAAAGAATTCAGATTTTAATAAAGGTACGGGTTTCGAAGTTCAAAAGACATTATTAATATGTCTATCTTAGTATTATTAAATATTGAAAGATGGAAAATATAAAAAAATTGCGGCCACTTGGACGAACAGGAATCATGGTAACCCCAATAGGTCTGGGATGCTGGCAGTTCAGCAAACAAAATAATATGGCCGGAAAGTTCTGGCCAACTCTTGAAGATAACCTGATTGAAAGAATTGTTTCCCTTTCCATTGACGGAGGTATTAACTGGTTTGATACTGCCGAAGTATATGGAGGAGGTGAGTCAGAGAAAGCTCTTTCAAAGGCCCTAAAGGCAGCAGGTAGAAAACCCGGGGAAGTTGTTGTGGCTACAAAATGGTGGCCAATGTTTCGTTTCGCTTCTAACATCAGAAAAACAATTAACGAGCGCATCAGTTTACTGGAACCTTATCCGATAGACCTATACCAGGTGCATCAGCCGTGGAGCTTTTCCGGCGAAAAAAGTGAAATGAAAGCCATGACTGAGCTTTTTAACAGGAAACTTATAAAAGCAATCGGAGTAAGTAATTTTTCTGCAAAGAAAATGGAAAATTCCTGGACTACCCTTCAAATATCAGGTATCCCGCTTGCCTCAAACCAGGTTAGGTATAACCTTCTCGATCGCAGAATTGAATCAAATGGAGTGCTTGATCTTGCAAAAAAACTGGGGATTACAATAATTGCATATTCTCCCCTGGCACAGGGTATCGTAACCGGTAAATTTCACGATAATCCCGAGCTGTTAAAAAATATTGGATTCAGAAGATACAGTTCACAATTCAAGCCTGAAGGACTTGAGAAAAGCCGACCAGTAATTATTTTGTTGAAAGAACTTGCGGTTAAGTATAATGTAACACCCTCCCAGGTTGCTCTCAACTGGCTTATTCAGTATAGTGGAGATACTGTTGTAGCCATCCCGGGTGCAACAAAAGAGATCCATGTAAAGGAGAACTGCGGAGCTATGTCATTCAGTCTTTCTGATGAGGATATGGCAAGGCTGGATAATGTTAGCGCGATATTCAAATAGCAGGTTACGATTTATTGTGGCTTATCATAAAACTTCTTCTCCGATAACTCCAACCAATACAATCAAAATCTATGAAATACAAAATTGCTTTTATTATCCTATCCCTTTTCCCGTTCCAATATTTTGCTCACAGTCAAAGTGGTAATAAGAACAATACTCCTTTAAAATTTATATCACGAACAATATCTTTTAACGATAATTGGCTCTTTTTAAAAGATAGTGTGCCTAATGCCACGATGCCAAACAGTGGTGATAAACGATGGATAAAAATTGAGCTTCCTCACGACTGGAGCATTGAGGATTTACAAAATCAGATAGCTGACAGTATTGTCGGGCCTTTTTCGAAAGCCAGTGTTGGAGAGCATAGTACTGGTTTTACAGTTGGAGGGACCGGTTGGTATCGAAAGACGTTTTTTCTTGGAAAGACAGAGCAAAAGAAAGCGATCAGTATTCTTTTTGATGGCGTGTATATGAACTCAGATGTATGGATAAACGGTCAGCTATTGGGGAATCACCCCTATGGCTATACCCCATTTTATTACGATATAACCCCATATTTAAAACCTGAGGGACTAGAAAATGAAATAACTGTCAGAGTTCGCAATGAAGGAAAGAATTCACGTTGGTATAGTGGTTCTGGCATTTATCGTGATGTAAAACTGATTGCCACTGAAAAGGTGCACGTTGTACAATGGGGCGTATTTATCTCAACACCGGAGGTGGATGATGAAATGGCTAAAATTAGCGTAACCACTTCTGTCGCAAATGAGTTGTCTTCTTCAAATAAGATTCAGATAATTACCTCAATTTTTGGCCCTGACGGAAAAAAAATTTCTGTTACAAAAAATGAGTTGTTGTTAAGAAGTAAAACGACAGAAACCGATTCGTTTAATATATCAGTATCAAATCCGGTTTTGTGGTCAATAGAAAATCCTAAACTATACAAAGCTATAACAGAAATACAATCGGGTGATAAAACGTTAGATCGTGTTGAGACAATTTTTGGTATAAGGAGTTTACGGGTGAATGCTTTAAATGGATTTATGCTGAATGGGAAGAAGGTTTTATTGAAAGGGGGGTGTATTCACCACGACAACGGACCTTTGGGATCGGTTGCAATTGGAAGGGCAGAGGAGCGGAAAATTGAAATATTGAAAAGGAATGGTTTTAATGCAATACGTTTAAGTCATAATCCGCCTTCTCAAAAGTTGCTTGATGCGTGTGATAAACTTGGAATGCTGGTCATAGATGAAGCATTTGATATGTGGGAGAGAGCAAAAAATCCTGCAGATTGCCACTTGTATTTTAAAGAGTGGGGACAGAGAGATTTAACCAGCTTGATTCTTCGCGACCGTAATCATCCTTCGGTAATTATATGGAGTATTGGAAATGAGATTCCTGAGAGAGCTGATTCAACTGGGTTACGAACAGCAGTAAAGTTAATTGATGTAATAAAACGGTTGGATAATTCGAGATCTGTAACACAGGCACTGTGTTTATTCTGGGATAATCCCGGTACAAAATGGGAAGCATCTGCTAAAGCCTATGCTTTATTAGATGTCGGTGGATACAATTATCAAATGAGCGAATATGAGTCTGACCATGCAAAGTACCCGAATCGTGTTATGATGGGAACCGAATCTTTTCCAAAGCTGGGTTTGGAAAATTGGAATTATGTAGAGAAACTTCCGTACGTGATTGGCGATTTCGTATGGACAGCGTTTGATTATATGGGAGAGGCCTCGATTGGTCATTCATATTTAAGCGGCAAGTCAGAAGATAAATTTTCACTTGCCTGGCCATGGTATAATGCCTGGTGCGGCGATATTGATATTATTGGAAATAAAAAGCCCCAATCGTATTACCGGGATGTTGTTTGGAGGAGAAGCCCTGTTGAAATGGCTGTGCACCTGCCTGTACCTGACGGATTGAAGGAGGTAATCAGTATGTGGGGTTGGAGGGATGAATTACAGAGCTGGACATGGCCGGGTGCTGAAGGTAAACTTATGGAGGTTCGTGTATTTTCAAGGTCATCGCTGGTAAGGCTTAAACTGAACAATAGGATTATTGGTGAGCAGCCAATCGCAGATAGCAGTATAACAGCTGTTTTTAAGGTGCCTTACGAACAGGGTGTTTTGAAAGCAATAAATATTAAAGACGGAAGAGAAACTGATTCAGTTGCGTTTTCAACTGCCGGTCCCGCAAAAAATATCAGATTAACAGCTGACAGAAAGGTCATTAATGGAATCAGGGATGATTTGTCATATATTATGGTTGATATTGTTGATGATAAAGGTCAGATTGTTCCTACATGCAACATTTCTATATCTTTTTCAGTTGAGGGAGCAGGTGAAATTGCTGCTGTTGGTAATGGTAATCCGACTGATTTATCCAGCTTTAAACAAGACCATAAAAACGCATTCAGGGGCAGATGTTTGGTCATTATAAGACCCAATGGTGCTCTGGGCAAAATCACTCTTAAAGCGAAATCTGAAGGGTTAGCAGATGGTTTAATGGATATTATCACGAAATAAACCTTAGTAACTTTAATATATCACAAAGTCTTTTTTCATGTCTCCCAATTGAATAGTGTGCAATCCGGGTTTTAGTCCATGCAGTTCAATTCTTCCGCTGAGATTCAAATCTGATTTAACTGCGATTGAAACATTACGATAAAATCTACCATCAATAAATGCCGGTACAGGGAAAGTTGTTATACGACTTCCAGTATTATCAGACTGACTGGCTGAAAAATTGAGGTAAATTTTATTATCTTCATTTACAATATTTGTATCTTTTATTCTGAGGGTGATGTGATATTATTTACCAGAAGTTATATCCCAAGAGACAGGGTTTACATTAAGTCCTTCAATCAAAACGCATGGTGTTTTTGTTATCAGGTTTTTTCTTAGTCTGACTTTGAGTTTTTTTGCTTCTCCAGGCATCATTGTAAGTGCATTGTCATCCCAGAATTCGGGTAGTATCTCTTTACCAAAAATCCCATCAGTAATTTACAGCATTGCATTTATAACAGGCCAGTCTGAACTGTTAATGATTTCAAAAGAATATTCAGTTTCCTGCTCATATTTCTGTTGGGGCAACAGTTTACAGCCGATATCAACCGATGGGATTTTGAGCAGTTCATACCAGTTAGATTTTCTTTGAGTCCAGGTAAATGTCCTGTCTAATTTTTCACCCAGTTGATTATAGAGATCCATAGCAACAAAGTAGAGGCAGCTGTCATTAACTATAGCTGCCAGGGAATCTACATAAACTGTCATATCTGGTGGTACTGCAGTTGTAAAAATCCGGTTGCTGTTCTTAGTTCCGTCAGCAGACATGATAGTGGCATTTACCACAACATTCAATTCCTTACTGAGTGTGCTTACAACCTGGATTCCCGCATCGTCGTGACTGAATTGAACATGGATAGGTTTACATGCAGATTTCATAGTATAATATCCCGCATTTGCCCTTAGGTTCCAGTCGAATATCTGCCAGTTGAAGCTTGGCCAGGCAGCATTGCTTTTCCAAAGCATAGTACCTTCATTACGTGGTCTGGCTTTGTTGGCAGCTTCAAAAATCGACCTGTAAGGTTGATTGTTATATAAGTCGCCCCACTTTAAAAACTCAGCTAATGAAGAAGGTACACCAATATCCTGAAACATAATATCGATAAGGGAACCAATTATAGCGGAGCCGGTTGCATCATGATAACCCATAGATTTATTCAGTGGGAAGGACTCTTTGTCAGGGATATTAAAATCCGGTATGCTGGCAGCAACTTCATTTATGGATTGGACAGAGGGCAATCCAATTTCATTTCTGCTTTCAAAACCCCTGGCCGATTCATACATTTTATAATATATTGGCAATCTTACCATGTTCCAGGGACCGCCGGTATATGTGCGAATATCTATATTACTTCAATCAGGTTGTTCACTTGAGGAGGGGATAAAGATTCTGGTACCGTCAAGTTTGGGAAGAATCTCATTTTGCAGGGCTTTACCGGTATTTTCCTGAGGAGAATCTTCATTGCTTCCGCACCATAAAAGCATACTGGGGTGCCCCCTCATTCTGGATATGCAATCAATCATATTATCCATATATATAGTTGAATCACATTC
The DNA here is from genome assembly GCA_025350595.1 of Bacteroidota bacterium. GTDB lineage: Bacteria > Bacteroidota > Bacteroidia > Bacteroidales > VadinHA17 > LD21. Next base: position 4,212 of record JANXXP010000002.1, on the reverse strand, counting down.
AGGAGGTCTTCTGCTTTTAATTCCATCCTTTCTGGTATCAGGATTCACTGATGTTCTGGAAAGATCCTGCCATATCAACAGACCGTATTTGTCACATTCATCAAAAAAGACATCAGGAGGCATGATACTGCATCCGTTTACCCTCACAGCTGTTGCATTTCCTTCAGCCATCAAACGTACTTCATCGCGGTATCGCTGAGCGCTCCAGCTTAAAAGGAAATCAGAGATCCATGCACCTTTGGTAATTCTTACTGTTTTTCTGTTTACTGAAAAAGCCCTTCCTCCACTTGGTAAAATAAAACTTTTCAGTTCTCGTACACCGAATTTGCTTTTTACCTTACTACTAACTTCGTTTTCTGTTTTTGCTATGATTTCCAGATTATAAAGGGGTTGAGTGCCGTAAGTAGCAGGCCACCACAAATCAGGGTCTTTCAAAATCAACCCGGGGTAATCCTCGGGTTGCAATATCACCTCCTGCCGGGTATTTGCCGTTACCTTGACAGTAGTACTAATTTCTGTTTTATTCCCTGATAAATTGTCCCGTTGAAATATCAGATCCAGACTAGCCTCAAGATCTTTATCAGAAGCATTTAGAATAAAAAAGCGAACTGTTATTTTGGCACTGGTATCCTTTGAAAATATCACTTCAGTAAATGCTGCCGGATCGGATACTACCAAAGGACCTGATGAATTAACAGATACATGTTGCCAGATTCCCATATTCCGGTCACGAACAGCAGGAACCCAATCCCATCCAATAGTGGAATATTGAGTAACGTTTCTCAAAATTTCTGCATCGCCGGCATTGGGACCCAGAGATCCTTTCAATCCTTCAATCTGTTCATATATAGGATCTCCTGTAAAATCAAGAGGATGAATACATATTGCAAGAGCGTTCTTACCTCCGGGATTTACGAAGTCAGTGATATTAAGCCTGAATCTTTTAAACATCCCTGCTACTTTATCTGAATCTGCAATCAATTGCCCGTTTACCCAAATATCAGCTCTGTAATTTATACCATCCAGATTAAGCCAAACAATTTTGCCTTTGAGAATTTCTTTCCATCCATCCCTGCTATTGCTGATTCTTTCATTTGCCAGCCATCATATAAAACATTCTCATTTTCAGGAAGGGTTGATAAAGATTCTTTATCAACATTTGTAAAGGATGAAACTGCTTTATTATTATTTTGAATGCAACCTGTGAAAAAGAAAATCAACAGTAGATAAAAAATAGTTAATAAGTGTTTTATTAGATCAGGGTTTTGACTTTCATCATTAAAAATAAGTCAATATGTAAATAGCTGGTTGCGATAATTAATGATCAGAGCTTACCTTCACATCCTTGAACATGAACAGGTTATTACTAAGTCTCAATGTCTTGCCGCTGACAATGGTCACGTTTCGGAGAATGACTTCCCGGGTTCTGACATAGGGAAACTTCTCCACGTAGGAATCATTGGTCATGAGCGGATTAAAAATTTCAAATATAGCTGGTCCCTTGTAGTCATCCGGATGTTTGGAGTCATCGATCCGGAGGTTTTCGATTGTGATTCGTTCCGGCATATAACAGGTGTAGCCGAAATCATGCTGCCCTGAGTTGGATCCTCCTATCAGGCTGGCACTTGTGCTTCTGCCGCCTGCGGGTATGAAAATGCAGTTCCGGATCAGGAATTCACCCTGCCAAGTGCTTCCGTAGTCAGAACGAAGATTGATAAGATTCCTTCCATATATGGTGGAATTTTCCACAGTAAAGGTTCCGCTGCCTATGGCGTTTATTCCCTGGTGCCCCAGAGTTGAGTTGCGGATGGTGGCATTGGCTACCCCCATGTGGGCATCGAACCTCGATAAAGTGCAACTGTCATAAACAAGATTCTTACAGTAATTGGATCCAAGGATTCCCCAATATTTGCTGTCATTGATGTCATTGGTTTGTCTGCAGTTTACGAATGATACATTAAGAGCCCGGTTGATGGAGATGTCATATGTACCCATGGAGACCGAAACTCCTGCTGCACCAATAGTCTCGTACACTTTATGTCCTGTAAGGATGGTATTCCTGACCGTCACGTAGGCGCAATCGCCTATATTGATGAAGCCACCATACGGAGCTCCATGATCTCCTTCGCTGGTGATGCGGTGTTCCAACCCGGTCACCAGAACATTGGAACGCCTGATGGCTATGCCACGGCTGTAATAGTTGTACTTCGATTCGGCCCTGTTGGCAATAGTGGTAAAACGTCCTCCGGTGATAGTCAGTGTTGTCTCATCTATGGGAAGGGCTGTGATATCTGTAATCTGGTCGAAATCCCAGATAATCGGAGCGTTCATATCCACCTTACCGTCTTTATCAACGATAAAAATATCCGTCTGCGAGGATCCATTATTTTGATTTGCCCCAAAACGGATGTATCGTTTTACATTGGAATTAGTGACGGAGACAAGGCAGGTTCCATGTAAGTTGACATTTATTTTCTCCTGATTTCTCTTAAGGGAAGTTATCCCCTCAAGTTTGGATGGTATCAGGTTGGAACTAACCAGGAAAACATTGAGATTCCTGTTTTGGACTGCAGTATCGTTAATGATAAAGGCTGCCCTGCCGAAATCGGTATTGGTCCGGATGACCGCAGTACGGTTCTTTCCACTGATATAATATGTGGCCTCATCGTCGGCTTTCACAGGAAGACCCTGCTGATTGGCGAAGGCATGGGTTGCAGCAATAGCGTCTATATCATCTGTTTTGCCATCGCCCACGGCACCGAAGTCACTATAAAGAACAATCCCATTGGCTTTAATTTTAAGGAGATCCTTTGGAGATACATTTATAAGTAATTCTCCATTCTCATTTGTTCGTACACTGGTTTTATCGTTTTCGGTTGTTATCACAACATTTTCAGATGGGCTTTTGGTCTGCCCCTGTACTGAACTGATCGAAATGGAAAACAAGAAGAAAATTATGAGTATATTTTTCATATGAGTATATTTTTATATTTATTCAATCCGAACGATGTAAAAAGTCTAAATAATTCATTTGGCTACGGTATCCGTCACCAAAACGAGTACCCAGCATCCAGGTCAGACCCCAGCGGGCTGCATCGAGGATCCGGGCATAAAGATCAGGATGAGAAGATTCAACCGTTTGTGCCATCGCGAGCATTGAAATAATTCCTCTTGCAGTATTTCCGGTTCCCTGAGTAAGATCAGCCGCATCATGCCAGCCACCGTTAACTGCAATTCGTCTGCCAACGGGCTGAAATCCAATAGCATGAATCCGTTTTCTGGTTTTTTCCCCATCCCCTCAAATGCCACCTTCCCGTTTTCATTAAGTAACTGAAAATGCGGATCATCAACATTCTGCACTTGTGCCTGTTTTCGGGCTCCGGAATAATATCCGCTGTAACAATATGCTATTGAATTCTTTCTGAGATCAAATCCACGGGATAATTCAGAGGAAACCACATCAATACTCAGCTTATCAATATATAGCTTAAAACTATCGCTCGCTCCTTCAGGTAAACCACCCAGCATAATACTTACAGAAATACCTGTAACCTTATCGCGATAAATGTCAGGTATTTCCCATATTATCTGTTGCCATTGACCGGGGTACACTGAAATAAAATGCTGCCCTTCAAACCTTCCGGGTGTGGGAGAAATATGCTTTCCCTGGTTGTAAAGTGTTATTCCGACAAATGCGGAATAAAATCCTGGTGCGTCTAATTTGACCCAGACGTTTATCCGGTTATAGCTATCCAAATTTTCATTATCGAGGGGTCTTATCATCTCAGAAGTTGCATAAGACCTGTTTGTTGGATTTTTTACAGCAAGCGATGTCGGTGATTCAAGCAATATGCTTCCATTACCTGAAACTGTGATGTTTTTTTCAACCTTCAGACTACCGGGGCCATTGATCTTTAAATCATTAAACTGTGTAACCAGAGGCAGGGCTGTTGATCGGATTATATCTTTCCTTTTCCAACGTGAAAATCCGATCCCTGAGGAGTCTGGCTTCATCAGAGTCTGAAGATTATGACTTTGCTTCAGCTGATGGATCAGGAGACTGTCCTGACCTGTTCCCAGCATAGAAGCGCTTATCAATATTAAAAAGGTTACAATTAATCTTTGTAATGGAAACTGCATAAGCCGGAATATTTTATCTTTTAATCAGACCCTTTCCTGGTCCAGCTAAAGTTAGGTATAACATCTTAAAAT
>JANXXP010000255.1 GCA_025350595.1 Bacteroidota bacterium | reverse complement strand
ATCAATCAGATCATCAATCACCTTGTCGATCCCAATGAATTCCTCCTTAAGCTGTAATTTGGTTTTTTCGAGCAGACATTTCTTGAAAAGGACACTCTCTCTGAGCTCTTGTGATATATTTTTCATTGGTACGTAAGAATTTGTTACGCACCAAATGTATTGTCACATATACGACATGTCGTGTCGTATTACGAATAAATTTTTAATGCTTCCTGCAATGAAGTCTTTATTTCATCCCTCAACCAATCGGGTTTAATTACTCTTACCTTCTCTGAATACATCAGGATCCTTTGAACAAGCTCAATATTCGGAATTATATCCAGCTTAACCAGGAATTCCTTCTCTGTGTCGGCTTCAACAACAAAGGAATGGTGCCATGGAAGACTCTTGAAGTACATCCCCTGTTCGGGATCAAAAGAGAGTACAATTTCCTGTTTTCCCTTGCCATCCCAGGCATTTGTAACACCAATCATATCTTCAAACCTTTGTATTATACTATTATCTTTTTTTGGTTTGAATGTTACTTCGGTCAAAATAAGCTGATCAATTCTGTCGATCCCATAAATTCTGAAGTCTTTGACTGAAGGATTATCTGCATAAAGATACCATCTGCCCTGAAACTCTTTGAGCAGGTATGGTCTTACTTTCTGTTGGGTAACTTTTCCGGTCTGGTAGCTTGTATGACTGAACGTAACTTCCCTGTAATTCTTAACTGCGGAAAGTAGTTTCTGAATATTCCCCAAACCCCGGAAATTGTCATAAGAATCGAATGAAATATATTTTAATGCTTCTTTTCCCTCTTTAAGTGTATCTATCATTATTTGTGCAGAGACAGACATCTCCAGGAAATGAAGAATATAATCGGCGTTAACACTATTATCATAATCAATGAAGTACCCATTCTTCCCTGGATTCCAGGCAACCTCTATCCCGAACTCATCGCGAATATCCTCAATATCCCGCTGCAGGGTTCGTGACGATATCTGAAATCCTTCAGCCTGCAACAATTCATGAATCTCCCTGAAAGAGGGAAAGTCAGACCTTCTGATGTGTTCAATTATCAGACTGTAACGTTTTATTGTTCCCTGGATTGACATAAGCTAAGATGAATTCATTTTGATGTGAAAATAAATAGCGTATATAACCTATTCTACTTTTACTTAAAACTTTACTAAAATACACAAAATGAATTCATAAGGTTCTTATTGTATAATATTTTTCTACAAATAGACAAAGTGAGCCGCTTTTAAGTATCGGTTAATTCAAGGAAGAAGTAATTGTAACAGAATTATGATTTGTTACTTTCTTTCTATAAATTTGATCTACTTAAGTTTGAGATGTGGAAGTAGATGCTTTTAATTGTTATTGAACTTTGGTGACCCTTTTGTGTATAACGAGAAAATTTAAACTATTGTTCAGTTAATGACATTATTTAATAGCAAGATATTATTATCAAAACCCGAGTTATTAAATGGTAATCTTCAGATAATAGCATGTGCCGGTTCCGGGAAAACGGAATTTGTGTCCGAACGTATTGCATACCAGATTCAACAAGGAGTCGCAACTCCTGATCAGATAGTTGCTTTTACTTTTACTGAAAAAGCTGCTGAAGAGCTCAAATTCAGGGTACGCTCAAAAAATAAGGAACTGATTGGCCGGCAACCTGATATTGGAGACATGTACATTGGAACCATTCATGCTTTTGCTTTTAAAATATTGCAGGACTTTATTCCCCGATACAGGGCATTCGATATGTTGGATGAGATTGGCAGATTGGCTTTTTTATCTTCAATTAAGAAGGATATCGATTTTAATCATCTGTTCAACTCTTTAAACTCCAGATATACCTGGAATTATCATCGGCATGGTAACAAGCATAATTGGGTTTACAGAACCTTTATAAAAGATGTTGACTTATTCAGAGAAGAAGGGCTGACTGATGAGGCAGTATTAACCGATAGTTTTCGGAATGCCTGCAAAATTTATTTTGCAAAACTTGAAGAAAAGCGCTTTCTCGATTTTTCAAGTATATTAAGAATAGCCGTTGATACTCTTGAAAGCGACCCATCTGTAAGGAAAAAGCTTCAGGATCAATACAAGTTCTTCACTGTAGATGAATATCAGGATGTGAATCCAATTCAGGAAAAACTTATACAGCTTATCTCAGGCAAAAAGAATGTTTGTGTAGTTGGAGATGATGACCAGTCTATTTATCAATGGCGTGGCGCTGATGTAAATAACATTATTTCATTTCAGAAAAGGTACCCAAATGTTTCGATTCATCAACTGGACGTTAATAGAAGAAGTCATCATGCGATTGTAAAAACAGCCGATCAACTTATCCAACTCAATAATCCAGATCGTTTAAAAAAATCAATTAAAGACAAGGGTCTTAAATCAGATGTTGGGGACTTATATAAAATTCTATTTGAAAGGCAGGAGGAAGAGATTGAATGGATAATTGAAAAAATTCAATCATTGATCGGGAAAGAGTATTGGGAAGGAGATAAGGATCGAAAGCTAAAATACTCTGATTTTGCTTTCCTTTTCCGTTCTGTTGGAAACGAAGCAACTCCCTATATTGAAGCAATGCAGGCTGCCGGAATTCCAGTTGTTTTTGCTGGCACAGGTGGACTTTTCGAAACAGATGAGGTATCTTCAATAATCAGGATTTTGGAATATATCTCTGAATGTGACAAAGATGTAGTTTACGATAAAGATTTTTTGAATGATATCCATTCTAATCTGCCAGATGACTTTAATATTACTTTTCGTGTCTTCCAAGAGGGAATAACTCTAATAAAAGAAGCTGCAAAAAAACAGAAACGTTTATCTCTGCAAGGGGTTTATGGTGATATTCTTTACCTTCTTGGATTGTCCGGGGAGAGCTTTCACGAAGCCGAAGATGATGTATTACTTTTTAATCTTGGTCGGCTAAGTCAATCTATTTCTGATTATGAAAACTCACGCGAGTACCTGACATTTAACAGCATAAGAGATTTTATCTGGTTTATTCGCCTGCACGCAGAAAATGCATACGACAGTGGCAATACAGATGCAATGGCCGGATTGATAGATGCTGTACAGATTTTAACAATGCATGGTACTAAAGGCCTGGGATTTCCGGTCGTTTTTATGCCAAGCCATTTCAGACAAAACAGAGAACCTGATTTTGGACCAACTTTACTCGACATTACAAAGTTTAACAGTGACAGGTTCTTAAATCACCCTGAGGATGAACGCAGGATTTACTATGTAGCATTAACCAGAAGCAAAAAGTATCTGTTCGTCACTTCTGCTGAATATAAGATTGAAAAAACCAGAAGAGCTTCAAGAAGTCTTTTTTTTGATGAGATCCCGGGTTCATATTTTCTTACAGATGCAATACCAGATCCCACTAAGCGCAAAAAGGGTAAAATTGATGGAGTATCGGAGGAAATCCGCTTCCCAACAAGCTATAGTGAGTTGTCATATTATTTAAGTTGTGCCTACGACTATAAAATGCGTTTAATCTATGGCTTTAATCCGGGTATTGTTCCTGCTCTTGGATTCGGAAAGCAGATTCATAACGTAATAAACCTGATGCATAAGCAGTATGAGGATACAGGAAAGATTCCGACAAAAGCAAACATTTCCAGACTTATTGAAGAGCATTTTTACCTCCGGTATGCCTCAGATAGTGTTACAGAAAGGCTTAAGGTTGGAGCCATGAAGAGTCTTTCAAAATATGTGAAAATGTGGGAAAAGGACTTTTCTCTTACAGTAAAAACCGAAAGGCCATTTGAACTTGAATTCGAAAATGCACTGATTGCCGGATCTATCGATATGATAAAGCGACAGGATGGCAACGAATCACATTTAGAGGTAATAGATTTTAAAACCGGCAAACCTGAGAATGATCTCATGCATAAATACGAATTGCAGGTACAGCTATATACAATTGCAGCAATGGAGGCACTGGGCCTGAATACCCAGAAGGCTCAGATCCATTTTATCGACACAGATAAAAATGAGAGGCTTGCGGTATTAACCTCTCCGGCTGCACTTGAAACAGCAAGAGAAGAATTAAAACATGCTATCACTGGAATTACACAAACCAGATTCAAAAGGGATGCCCGGCAGGATAAGACATGCAAATCGTGCGACTGGTGTAACCTTTGTCCAAAACGTAAAGGATTCCGTGGATGAAAGCTGAAACTGGTCATAGAGAAAGATTACGCATACGTTTTGAAAAAAACGGATTTGCCGGATTTCACGATTACGAAGTTTTAGAATACTTACTCACATTTATCTTCCGGCAAGGTGATGTGAAACCTGTTGCTAAAGAGTTGATTAAAACTTTTGGATCATTCTCACGAGTACTTGATGCGCCTGCCGAGAAAATTGAACAGGTAAATGGTATGGGAAAAATATCAGCGCTGAATCTTGTTGCTTTAAGGCAAGCAATGGCCTATTATTTTAAGGATCATTTAACAACAGATACCATTCAGATAACTAAACTCAGTGCCCTTGTTGAGATGCTACGAGCAAGTATTGGGAATAGACCCAATGAAGTACTTTTTGCAATATTTCTGAATGCAAAAAATGAAGTTCTCGCAACTAATGAACTGGGTGAGGGAACAGTATCACAGTCATCTGCATTCCCACGAAGGATTGTTGAAGAAGCATTAAAATATAAGGCAACTTCAGTAATTTTGGCTCATAATCACCCGGGAGGTGTTGCAGAACCAAGTGACCAGGATATTTCAATTACTAATGAAATTAAAAAAGCCCTCGGATTAATTGATATTTCCCTGCAGGATCACATAATAATAAATGAGGAAGAATATTATTCTTTCAAACGTGAAAATCTAATTTGAAATGGCTAAAAACAATACATCTGAACTTCAATCGCTAAATGAGATAATCAAAGATCGGTTTTTCCTTATTCCTGATTATCAAAGAGGATATGCGTGGGATGAGAGCCAATTAATAGATATTAGAAAGGATATTGAGAATTTGTCTGGACGAATCCATATGCATTATACAGGAACAATTGTAGCTACCCTGAGTAAAACTAAAAGTGATACGTATGAGATAGTCGACGGACAGCAAAGATTAACAACTTTGATTATACTACTGAAGTGCATATATGACCATGATAGCGTTAAATATAAGACTGTTTTAGAAGACTACATCCAGAAAGGGTTGGTTGGGAGTGAAAGGCTTGTTTTAACTCCGAATAAAGAGACAGCTGATTTGTATGAGGATGCGGTAATTAAGGGACAGATGGGCATTCCTGAAATAAAGTCTCACTATCGGATTATTGGTGCTAAAATATTTTTCGAAAAATGGCTTAAAGAAGATGGTGTTTCTGTTGATGAAATACTCAATATTGTCACAAATAAATTAGGCTTCCTGTTTT
>JANXXP010000373.1 GCA_025350595.1 Bacteroidota bacterium | reverse complement strand
CTGATGCTACCGGCGGTCCATCGATTGGTGATGTGTTAAAGCGTGCGGCAGGTGCCAACGCTGCTTCATTCTATACTGTTGCAAGTCCCGCAACTTTATCGACAGTAGATGTTGGATATTTTTATATCAGATATGCTATGGGTTACACAAGGTTTGCTCCTACGCGCTATGCCCTTGATGTATTTGACGAAACAATTGATCAGCGATTCAATACATCTTTCCGCAGCGCCTGGTATAAATATCCGGATGCAGTTCCTAAAAACTGGCCAAATGCTGCTACTTGCGCTTATCCCAAAATGTCAGTAGGCACTCAGACAGATACTGTCGTTTACTACTCGAAAAGACCTCTGACTGCGGCCCAGATAGCGAGGGCAAACAAGAGATATAAAATACTTGACGTAAATAATACTTTCCTTGCTGACGGAAAAACTCCAAATGCGCTTACAACGGCTACCGGTGCTAACTATTTCTATCTCATGTTCAGGAAATTTGAAGATACTGATTCGAAGATTACACTCCCGCAGGCAACTTTCCAGGATTATTTTACATACAGGGATTTTCCAGTCTTCAGAATTTCAGAAATGTATCTTATAGCTGCTGAGGCATTAATGGCTGCAGATCAGCCTCAGGCTGTCAGCCTGGTAAACACTTTAAGAACAGCACGTGCACTCCCTGGCAAAACAGCAAATATGCAGATTGCGGCAGTCGATCTGAATTTTATTCTTGCTGAACGTGCCAGAGAGTTTATTGGCGAAGATATTCGTTGGTTTGATCTTAAACGTACAAAGAAACTGAAAGATCAATTATTAGCCAATAATCCACGCTCTTCTGCATATTTTGATGAAACAAAACATTATTTGAGACCTATTCCTGCAATACAAATGCAGTCAGTATCAAACAGAAGCGCTTCAGAAGCACCAGGAATGTTCTGGCAAAATCCGGGCTATTAATATTTCTAACTAATTTAGTAAGGGGAAATGTAAAAATTTCCCCTTATTTATTTCCGGTATTTGGATTCAGAAACTAAAAATCCAAACAAGCAAAATTGTTTTGTAAGTAAAATAAATAACAGGAAAAAGACTATCTCGAAACCGCTACTCCAACATAAGAATCAGCAGTACCGTAATACAGAAACCATTTCGATTTGAAAAACACAAGCCCTTCGCTGAATGTTGTACCTGAAACATATTGTCCCGACATTTCATGAGGAAGCGTGGGTTTTAGTAAACAGGTATCTGAACGGGAAATAACTTTTTCAGGGTTGTTAATATCAAATACCACCTTCCCTACTGAATATGTGCCTTTTGGTAAATTTACCTCAGCATCGTCGCCTTCCGAGTTTTTACCATTATAGAAAAGTACGATACCTTCTTTATTTATTATTGCCGGAGGTCCACATTCGGTGAGTCGGCTGTCGAACTTAGTTTTTCTGGGGCTGATTACGGGTTTAAGTTCTCCCATTTCATCGAGTGTCGGGTTCCAGTCATAAAGGTTCTCCGACCAGGCAAGATTGACAAAATTCTCGCCCCAGTACATCCAGTACTTCCCATTTATCTTTGCGGCAACAATCCTGTCTCCCACCTTTTTCGTGACAATTGAACCTGATTTCGACCACATGTCATTAAACTTACCATTTTCTGCCTTCAGCAAAGCCGGTCCTTTCTTTTCCCAATGAATCAGGTCTTTCGAGAAGGCAATACTAAGTCTGGCAATTTTATAGTTCCATGAAGTATATGCCATTACATATAAACTATCTTCAGTCTGTACAACTCTTGGGTCCTCACAGCCTCCGGGATAATCGTACTGAATAAATGCACTGCTGTCGGGATATAATACAGGTCGTGGATATTTTGTAAAATGAATGCCATCATCGCTCGATGCAAGGCCTATCCTGGAAGTACGGCCACCGAGAATAGCAGAAGGATTATCCTCAGAGCGATACAATAAATAAACTTTATCACCCCTCACAATTGCTGCTGGATTAAACACCTCGGCTTTCTGCCATTTAACAGATTCATTTTTTACCGGACAAATAAAATTGAAGGAGGAATCAGCCTGGAGAATCGGATTCTCTTTTGGTTTATAGAATGATAAATAATCCCATTCTACTGATGGTTGAGTTGTACAACCGGCAATCAGTAAGGGCAATAACAGAAATAGCTTTTTTATTTTCATCTTAGCTTTTAATATTCAAAGTTAGTTACTTAATGCAAGTGGAACAGTGCTCCTAATTTAACCTTTTTTTTGTTCTAAAGAATACTCAACAAAAACAGCCTTTCTTTTGTTTTACATTTCAGATACAGAAAAGGAGGTTCACATGAACGATTTTTTATGTCCTAAATGCGAAGAACATATAAGGGTTGGTGATAATATTATCTTCAAAATTAAAAACAGCAAAAAACAATCTGCACTTTTACTTCTGAGCCCTCAAATTGGTAATTATACAAGTATCAAACATCCTTCTTTTGAGATTCAGAACGGGGAATATCTTGAGTTTTATTGTCCTTTGTGCAATGCACCTCTAATGTCGGATATAGATAAAAACCTTGCAAACGTTATTCTCCAGGATGAAACAGGAAAGTGCCATGACGTCTATTTTTCACAGATAGTAGGTGAGCAGAGTACTTTTACAACTGATGGAGAATCAGTGCAAGCCGCAGGCCACGATGCCGGCAAGTACACCTATTTCAAAATCGGTGATAAATTCAGAAAATATTTTTAACTGCTGTTTGGTTGTCTATAAATTCCTTTTTAACCGAAGAGGATGCAAAGTAGTCGCAGAGAGCCGCAGAGTTTTACCCATGATTGGATTTCTCTGCGGCCCTCAGTTTAATGTTCTCCGCGGCCCTCTGCGTTTAATGGATTTCGACTTTCAAATAATATAATAAAACATTAATTTTATATAATAATCATGTCTAACCAACTTAAAAAAGTATGAAAACGAAATCTTTTATTTGCTTCCTTTTTCTTCTGGCTATTATTCCATCATTTTCTGCATTTTCTCAGAAAGATGTATTTTCAGGCGAATGGAAACTAAACAGGGAAAAAGCCGTATATGCCGAAAATCAACCTTTCCTTGCGACAATCACAGTTAAACTGAAAAGCGACAGCGTACTGATTAACAGAGTATATGAAAACGGTAATGGAGAACAGTTTCCATTTGACGAAAACATGTCACTCGACGGAAAAGACACAAAAATTGTAATCTACGATATGCCAAGAACATCCAAGGCAATCCGGTCAAAAACCGACGGATCGATAACTATAGAATCAAAGACCACGTTCAATGGAAATAATGGACCGGATGATATGACAGCAAAAGAAACCTGGAAAGTTGATTCTGAAGGGAAAACTCTTAGTATAGAATTCGTTAACAAAATGTCGGGTATCGAGACTCCAGGGACAAACACTTACACTAAAGTAAAATGAGTATACATGATATAGCCTGATAAACTGTTGTTAAAAGAGTTGAAATCCATTTACCGCAAAGAGCGCTAAGTCATTTCGCAAAGCTCGCAAAGATCTAATATACATTATTTTAACTTTGTGCCCTTTGCGCCGACTTTGCGGTCTCTGCGGTTAAAGAATGTTAGATCTATTTTAAAGAAAGTTCCTGTTGATCTACATTCCAACCAGAGATTTTAATTACCGGGGTCTTACCATTTAACATTACAACAGGGCACCCAACCTTTACAGTTGTTGTTTCATCAGGTGCCAGTGTAAAATAATTTGATGACCAGTATGATGGGAGCACCTCTTCCCCATCAAGCATTAACTGTGGACGAATGAAAAACGCAATCTTATTCGATGAATTTGTTATTTGAATTGTCCAGGTTGCCTGACTTTTCTCCTTTTTCGCATCCAACAATTTAGCCTGAACACTTGTCTTTTCCATTGAATTCAACGTTTTATAATCAGCATCTCCTGCTAACCAGTATACATTGTGGGAAATAACTTTTCCTGCTGAATTTTTAAGATTTAAAACAACAAATACTATCCCTTTTGCTTTTGCCAGTACAGAAGTAAGATCTGTTGTTTCTTTCACTTCCGTCGGGCCCAGATTAAAAATGGCTTCCTCGGAATAGATCGATTTGGAATCAAGAGTGAATGCCTCAACACGGGCAGTAACATTAGACAAAGACTTATAAGTTCTGTTCAGTGAAGTAACTTTAAGATTGCTTATATTTAACTGAATATGATTTTGTTCGCAGGCATTCTGCATAAAATAGTACCCCGCATTGGGCTCCAGAAACCAGTCATAAACCTGCCAGACAACACTTGGGAAGGCTGCATTAAGTTTCCAAAGCATCACTCCTCCGATATCATTTAATTTATGACCTGCTGCTTCAAAAATCCCCTGGTATCCAACAGCGTTCATGAGCTGCATCTTATTGCAGAAGTCCTCCATACTAACCGGATCTCCATATCTCTTCACCATTTCCTTATAATATGAGTCATAGCGTCCGTTTCCTGTTGCTGCATCATGATAACCCCAGGTATTGTTTAATGGAAAGGGAAGGGTGTTATCCCATACAAGGTTGGGAATAATCTTCGACATAATATTATACGGAGGTTGCGATGGAATTCCTGTCTCATCTTTAAAGACCCAATCTCTTCCGGCAATCGCTTTTTTATAATAAACTAAAGGATCCTGCCATGTATAAGGGCCTCCGCTGTAGACACCCGAAGCCAGATTATCGGGCCACGATCCGTTCCATCCTGCAGGCAGTTTTGCGAATCCCGATGAACTGGGAATGTAGGGTCTCGTACCATCCAGTGTTATGATGCTTTCTCTCATCACGTCGTAAAGCTCCTTGCGGGCATGTCCCTCGTTGCCACCTGTCCAGACAAGCAGACTGGGATGATTACGGATACGCAGGATCGTACTTTTTACGTTTTTAATAAAAATATTCCCTTCGAGAGGCCAGTCGGGCGATCCTTTAAATTCGCCCTGGGTATCTCCTGTTATCCAGAAGTCGGACCAAACGAGCATACCATATCTGTCAGCTGCTTCAAAAAACTCATCACAGGGAGTTACTCCTCCTCCCCATATCCTTACAAGATTTATATTTGAGTTACGGCAAAGATGCATCTCATAATCGTAACGTATTGAATCGCGATTTAGCATCATGTCAGGAACCCATGCTCCTCCGGTTAAATGAACACGTCGCTCATTAACGTAAAAGTCGCGGCGCAATGATCCTTTTACATCGACTGCTTTAGTACTTACTGTGCGGATTCCAAAAACAAAAGAAGTATCGTCCGATATAGTGAAGTTACTTTGGTATTGGATTCTTATTCTGTATAGATCAGGATTACCATAGCCATTTGGCCACCAAAGATTTGGCTTATTAATATTGAATTCTTTGGTATTCTCTGCGTTCAGGTCAATTATTGATTGTCCGTTTTTTGAGACTGATACATTTTTCGAAAAAAGGACAGACTTACCCTTAAAATTTTCAGGAGAGATGGTAATTGTAAGCTTTCCAACCTCATCAGACTGGTTATGATTCTGCAGTTTAAAATTCAATGCCAGCTTTGCCAGAGACGTATCAGGAAGGTTTGGAAGGGTAGTTACAAGCTTTGGGTCAGTTATTGTCACTCCACCAGTTGTTCTTAAGTATACGGGAAGCCAGATACCCATATTACGGTCGCGAACAGGAGGAATCCAGTCCCATCCCACCGAGCACAACATTGTAACATTCTTTCCGATATCACCGGTAGGTCCTCCATTTTGAAAAAAATCACCAAGTGCCTTCAGCTGCTCTGTTGCAGGAAGTCCGGGGTAATCAAGCGGGTATATTTTAACAGCCAGAACGTTATCCTGACCAGCTTTTATCTGTTTACTGATATTCAGGCTATATTCTGCAAACATCCCTGACATTTGGGAAGAATCAGCAATCTGTTGTCCGTTTACCCAAACACCGGCTCTGTAGTTTATCCCTTTGAATATCAGCTGAAAATTGCGCCCGATATCAGCTGCCGGAACCTTAAAAACAGTACGGTACCAATATGGCTTATTCCAAGGGTTAGCATTATTAGGCAGATGACTGTACTGCTCAAGGTTATACTTTTTATTAAATTCATCAGAAGCGTCCGGAATAAGCATATTATTGAGCCCAGAGTAAGGATCAGGATAAACGTTATTCGCCACAAGACCTGTCAGTACTGTTGAAGGAACTTTTACCGGAAACCAGTAGACTTTGGATTTATATCCCGGCGTTGAAATTACTTCACCCGGGGAGTCGATTAATGCAGAAGATTGTAAATCAAATCTGGTAATCTTAGCCTGCTTAACAGAGCCTGGCTGGCAGTAAGCAGGAACAAAAACAGGAAGAATTCCTGCAAGAATTATAATGCGCAATAAATAATTTTTCATACTATAAAAGTTAGGCAGGGAAGATAAGGATAATCTTAGTTATTGAGTTGAAAAATATCCCAAAAGAATCACAGGCACGGATTACCTGTTTTTCTGTATAACTACTTTAAAAGGTTTTTCTGAATTTAAATATTTAATATAGAATACTCCCTGAGGTTGTCTGCTAAGGTCGGCTTTTACAATGAAGCTGCCTGTTTTGTTTATGGAATTAGAGTATACCGTTTCTCCGAGAGCATTAAATATATCTATTTTCGTAGGAGATGTCTGTATATTCATGAATTTCATACTAATCAAACCGTCGGAGGGGTTTGGGTATACCGAAAGGCCTGTCTGGGATGATTCTGAATTTTCAGTTCCAGTCGTCGCCTGAACAATTGTCACAGTCCATAAACTTGAAGAGATACCATCTTCAGCTTTAATAAGATATTTAACCGTACCTGAAAAATTTATAGATCCAACATTACTGAATTGCTCCTCACTTCCGATAAATACACGTGCTCCGGGTGATACTTCAAACTGAACCGGCAGGTTAAGCAAATTAGTACCTTCATTTATTTCAATAAGAATTGTTTTCTGTGCTGAATTAATATTTACATATTTTGTTAATCCCGGGATTATAAAAGATTCAAAACTACATACTGAATTCTTAGCATAATGCACATCAATTATCCAGTCTTTACGCACATCCCGGTTTTCAGCATAAACAGTAAATATCACCTGATTGCTGTAATCGTTCACAGAAGTGGCGCTCACCTGCATTTTACCTGAGACCTTTGAATAGGCTCCGGGACTTAAAGTAAAAGCAGCCGCTAGTAATTTATAATCCATACCATAAGGTAACTCCACAGTTATAGTAGAATTTAAAGGATAAATGACAGACGATTTTTGCCCGTTTATTTTAAATGTTTCAATATTGGCATCTGTTGAAGCTTTATGCCAGTGTATTGGATGAAGAAGAAGTATAACTCTGTCTCCGGGGACTAATTTATTAATATCAAGCATGCCGATATTCCAGCGTACTCCGTTAGTGATAGATGCATCTGAAAAATATTTGTTATTGTCCAGAAAATAGGCCTCATATTTCAGGTCAAAATCGCTGAATTTTCCTTTTTTCATTGGCACTGCAGTTCCGTTTATTGGAAGTGAAGTATTATTAACAAATTGTCCTACTGCGGGATAGGTACATTCCTCAAAGAAATAATAATTAAGATAGAAATAGGTATAGCAATAATTTGATCCATGAGATGCAGAGCCGTAGATGTTTATCCCGTTTGACCTGAGCCATTTAAGTTCATTATGAAGAAACAATACCGGATCCATACTATAGACCGCCTGTAAGGTAACGAGATCATTATGCCATCCGATCTCAAAATGCCTGTCATCCTGCATTGATTTGAGTATTGGAAGAATACGTTCCGAATGAACTGACATAATGTACTTATTTTCCAGATAGTAGGGAGCAGTATGTAAAATGTAATATGTTGAACGGAATCCTAGTTTTGATTCAGTTTCAGAAAAGGTATAAGCGACATTCAGGTCATTGTCAACATCGTGTCTTAAGCCAATAACTATTTTTTTACTGTTTTTAGTTTGCCTGAAGTCATTTATCGGAAGAACAATATATTTGCTGGTATCGGATACTTTTGCCAGAAATGCTGCATATTTTTCAAAGGTAAAATTTGTATCAGGTACTTCGGCTGAAGAATTCCTCTCCATCTTTAATACAGAAGTATCTTGTCTGAAACCGATTTTTTTTGAAATTACTTTTTTGATGCCGGACAGATTTTTCTGCTGTCCATCGAGTGCATTTAAGATACAGAAAGCACAAAGAATTAATCCTAAGGTTAATCTAAAATTTTGCCTCTGAAAAAAAACCATAAACTTATATACTTATTTCGAAATCCCCCTCCTCAAATTTTGATAAAGAAAAGAAATGAAATCTATTTTAGCAACTTTTTTATGTTATATAACTTGTTCAGAGCTTCAACGGGGGTAAGATTATCTATATCAATCAGAAGAATTTCATCGCGTATCTGCTTCAAAACAGGGTCATCTAACTGAAAAATACTAAGTTGCACTCCTTCTCTGTGTCCGGCAATATCGGCAATAGGTTTGGTAAGGGACTGTTTCTCGTGGCTCTGTTCCAGCTCTTTAAGAATTTCATCAGCACGACTGACCACACTTTTTGGCATACCTGCCATTCGTGCGACATGAATTCCAAAGCTATGCTCACTCCCCCCTCTTTTAAGTTTTCTCAGGAAGATCACTTTATTATTGAGTTCCTTAATTGAGACATTATAATTTTTAACTCTGGAAAATGAATTTTCCATCTCATTAAGTTCATGATAATGAGTGGCAAACAATGTTTTTGCCCGAAGCTTATTCTCATGCAGAAATTCAACCATTGCCCATGCAATTGAGATTCCATCGTAGGTGCTTGTGCCTCTTCCTATCTCATCAAGCAATACCAGACTTCTATCGGAAAGGTTATTAAGAATACTGGCGGTTTCATTCATTTCAACCATAAAAGTTGATTCCCCAAGACTGATATTATCCGAAGCACCAACTCTTGTGAAAATTTTGTCGACCATTCCTATTTTAGCAGCTTTTGCAGGGACAAAACAGCCTGTCTGAGCCATCAGCACAATAAGAGCTGTTTGCCTGAGAATCGCAGATTTACCTGACATATTTGGACCTGTCAGAATTATTATCTGCTGTTCATCTGTATCGAGCACAAGATCGTTTGGCACATACGATTCACCCACTGGTAATTGCTTTTCAATAACCGGATGACGGCCTTCAGCAATATCAAGCAACCTTGAATCGTTAAGTTCCGGTCTTACATAATTATTCTCGATGGAGATAACTGCAAAAGACTGAAGACAATCAAGCCTTCCGATAAGGGAGGAGTTTAACTGAATCGGAGGAATATATTCCAAAATGGAAAGGACAAGATCATTAAAGAGTTTTGTTTCAAGTGCAATAATTTTCTCTTCTGCACCCAGTATCTTACTCTCATATTCTTTTAACTCTTCAGTTATATATCTTTCTGCGCTGACAAGGGTCTGTTTCCTTATCCATTCCGGAGGTACCTTATCTTTATGAGTATTTCTTACCTCGATATAATAACCAAAAACATTATTGAAACTGACCTTCAGTGAAGTTATTCCGGTTCGTTCACTCTCACGTGTCTGTAGGTCTGCCAGATAATCCTTCCCTTTATAGAGTATTCTTCGTAATTCATCAAGCTCTTCTGATATTCCTTCGGCAATTGCATTACCCCTGTTTACCTGAACCGGAGGATCGTTATTCAGCTCCTTATCAATTTTTTCAGCGATCGTTTTGCAGGGATTTAACTGTTCAGCAAGAGTAACCAGAGGAAGACACCCGCTTTTATTACAAAGTTCCTTAAGTGGTTCAGTAGCCTTGAGCGCTCTTTTAAGTTGTACCACTTCTCGTGGATTTATTCTGTTTACTGCAACTTTTGAGATAAGCCGTTCAAGGTCGCCAACCTGACGGATCAGCCCGGCAATTTCTTCTCTGAAGGAAGCATTTTCGAAAAGGTACTGAACGATATCCAGCCTGTCGTTTACAGGTTGAATATCTTTAAGAGGAAGTGACAGCCACCTTTTTAAAAGTCTTCCACCCATTGGCGAAATGGTTCGGTCCATGACCTGAATCAGCGTTCTGGCACCTTCATAAGGTGAATGAAACAGCTCAAGGTTTTTAATTGTAAACTTATCGAGCCAGACATATCTGTTCTCTTCAATTCTCGAAAGATTTGTAATATGTCCAAGTTGCTCGTGTTGAGTAATATCGAGATAATACAGGATAGCGCCTGCAGCAATTACTCCGTAAGAGAGGTTATGAACCCCGAATCCTTTTAATGAACTTGTTTCAAATTGTTTCAGTAGTCTGTCGCTTGCCGCCTCCGAAGTAAAAATCCAATCATCGAGTTTGAAAGTGTAGAATTTTGGACCAAAGTATTCAAGAAAAAGATCTTTTTTCCCTTTTTCGAATAGCACCTCCTTGGGTTGGAAGTTATTTAGCATCTGATCAATATATTCTATTGTACCTTCTGAAGTAAGGAACTCCCCGGTCGATATATCAAGAAATGCCACACCTGCAATTTTCTTATCAATATGAACGGCGGCTAGGAAGTTATTCTCCTTATGATTCAGAACATTTTCATTCAATGAAACTCCCGGAGTGACAAGCTCAATTATTCCCCGTTTTACTATTTGCTTTGTCATCTTTGGATCCTCAAGTTGCTCACAGATAGCAACTCTCTGTCCGGCCCTGACAAGGCGTGGCAGATAAGTATCGAGAGCATGGTAAGGAAACCCCGCAAGTTCTACGAACGATGCTGATCCATTTGCGCGCCGGGTAAGAGTAATACCAAGTATTTCGGCAGTCCTGATGGCATCTTCTCCGAATGTTTCGTAAAAATCACCCACACGGAAAAGCAGTATTGCATCAGGATGTTTCGTCTTGATGTTGTAATACTGCTTCATCAGCGGTGTTTCAACGTACTTGTGAAAATCAGACATTGGAAAGAGGTGGTAAGTTTTGGCTATTTTTTAATCTCTTGGTTCTCAACAAAGATACACTCCCGGTGTAATTAAAGAAATAGTTTATGATTTATTTATTCAATGACCATGAACTCAACACCTTCAATTATCATATGTTATTTTTTGAATCCATCCCAATTCGGGGTTATTAAAGAAATCCTTTTTAGTCAATCACAATTTTGGTTTAAGAAAAAACAAAAGAGATCAATCCAAACTTATATCATATAAACTCTCTCTAAGTTTATTTAACTTGCTGGTAAATATTTTCTTTATGAAAAAAGTTCTGATACTAGGAGCCGGGATGGTAGTGAAACCAATGGTAGAATACCTGCTGAAAAATGGTTTCGGACTGATGATCGCATCACCTATGAAAGAACGGGCAGATGAGATGATCAATGGAAATCAGCTGGGATCTTCTCTCGACTGGTCCATGGATGACCCTGAAACATTGGAGAAACTTGTTAATGAATACGATATAACAGTAAGTCTTCTTCCATATAAATATCATTCAGATGTGGCTGTTGTATGCCTTCGACATGGGAAATCGCTGGTCACTAGCTCATATGTTCAACCGGGGATGCTTTATCTGAATGAGGATGCAAAAAAAGCCGGGGTCTTGTTCCTTAATGAAATCGGGCTTGATCCGGGATTAGACCATATGTCGGCTATGAGGATCATCGATCATATTCACAATAAAGGAGGTAAAGTTGAAGAGTTCTATTCACTTTGCGGGGCGCTACCAGCACCGGAGGCGGCAAATAACCCATTGAGGTATAAATTTTCCTGGAGTCCTAAAGGGGTTATCCTGGCAAGCCGTAACAGCGCTTTATATCTAAAAAAAGGCAAAAAGGTGTTCATCGAACCTGCAGATCTTTTCAAAGACAGATTCTCTTACAATTTTCCCGGGATCGGCGATCTTGAAGTTTATCCTAACAGGGATTCTATAAGTTATATGGATATTTATGGGATCCAGGAAACAAAAACAATATACAGGGGTACATTCCGATACAAAGGCTGGTGCGAAACTCTTGACGCAATGAAGAACCTTAATATGCTGGATGACAATGTGGTGGATTACGAAGGAATGACCTATACTGAATTCCTTGCTGAGAGAGGCAGCATGAAAACAACAAATCTGAGAAAAGATATCGCAATCCGGCTTGGTGTAGCTGAATCATCCTCAGCTATCAAGTCTTTTGAATTTCTTGGATTTTTCAGCGATGAAAAACTCCTGTACCACGAAACGACTCCTTTCGAGATAACTTCAGACAGGATGATTCATAAAATGTCATTGTCTGATAATGAGCGTGATATGGTCATCCTTCAACATATATTTCTTGCTTCTTATCCTGACGGAACCAAAGAAGTCATCAAATCAGCGATGATCGATTTCGGAACACCTTCAACCAATACTTCGATTGCAAGAACTGTAGCGCTTCCTGCATCCATTGCGGTAAGAATGATAATGGAAAAGAAAATAAATTTAAAGGGAGTCTACAGGCCTGTTGTACCGGAAATTTACAATCCGGTTCTCGATGAATTAAAAACTCTGGGTATCGAAATGAAGGAGGAGTATGGGTTACCCGAGTCGACCCCCTTTCCCCATAGCCGTCAACCTAAAGGAGCCTGAAAAAAAATTTACAAGAAGGATCAAAATAGACAAACGTATTACAGTATCTAAATTGAGTTCGTTTCTAATAATTTGGAGATGTTGAAAAAGTCGAAATCCATTAACCGCAAACTTATCCTAATCTCTGTAATTCAATCCAACTCTTAAGTTGACGGCTATGGGGTTGGGGGGTAAAAACAGGGAATAAGGCTAGAATTTCAAATAAAAATCCTTCGTGAGATTGATATACTCTTCGGTAAACTCATGTCTTTTCCCATGCTCTATTGTAAGGAATTTTTCTGTTACCGGCTTTCGTTCCCTGGAAAAGGTGATGATCAGCCTTCTGATTTCAGAAGTCGGTAATGGTCTTATTTTCAAAATGCTATTGCAAAACAATCCAAACTCCTGAGCTTCAGCAATTAAAATATTACCTTCAATATATGGTAATATTACCTGAAAGCAGCCACTACTCTCAAGCAGTCCGTCGACCCCTGTCAGTAATTCCCGGGAAGTCAGTGAATCATTATGCCTGGCAGAAGATTTTCTTGGATCCGGATTTTTGAGAGAGCCTGTAAAATATGGAGGATTTGAGACAATAAGATCAAATTGTTCTGGCAAAGGGTTAAAACTCTGCAGGTCGGTTTTTAGAACAGTAATCCTGCTACTCCAACTACATGATCTGACATTTTCACAAGCCTGATTGTAAGAGTCTTCATCAGGTTCAATTGATACAATTCCGGCCTGACTTTTTTGAGCCAGCATGATTGATATTAATCCTGTTCCGCAACCAATATCAAGTATCCTTTTTTTATCTGAAACATCAGCATATGATCCAAGAATCACACCATCAGTACCTACTTTGAATGAAGCTCTGTCCTGATTTATTGTAAACTTTTTAAAATTAAAATAACTATTCGGCATCAGATCTCCGCTTAACTATTTTGACCATCTCAATCTGAGACTGTTGCTGACAACACTTACACTGCTTAAGGCCATTGCTGAACCTGCAATCATCGGATTAAGAAGAAAACCATTAATCGGGAACAGAATACCTGCAGCAAGGGGAATCCCGATGACATTATAAATAAATGCCCAGAAAAGATTCTGTCTGATAGTTTTAACAGTATTGCGGCTCAGTCTTATAGCATACGGAATAACTAATAAGTCGCTGCTTATTATTGTCATTTTCGCAGCGTCAATTGCTATATCGGAACCTTTCCCCATTGCTATACTTACATCAGCTGTAGCCAGGGCCTGGCTATCGTTTATACCGTCACCAACCATACCAACTATCTTACCTTCCTTTTGCAGTAATTTAATAAACTCAGCCTTGTCAGACGGAAGCATTCCGGCTCTGAAATCTGTTATCCCTGCCGCTTTTGAGACTGCTTCAGCCGTCTTTTCGTTATCACCCGTAAGCATGTAGACTGATATACCTATATCTTTAAGCTGTTTTACTGCCTGTGCTGAACTGTTCCTAATTGCATCAGCCACAGAAATGATTGCCAGCACCCTGCTTTTTTCAGCAAAATAAATAATAGACCTCGCCTCTTCTTCCCATTTTCTTGCCAGGTTATTTAGCTCATCATCAATCGTAATACTATTTTCGCTGATGATCCTATACCCCCCGATAAAATATCCTGTGTTTTTGTAAGATCCCGCTATTCCCTTTCCGGTAATACTTTGAACATCTGTACAAGAAAGATTTGATGCTTTTGACTTAAGATGTTTCACAACAGCATCAGCGAGGGGATGTTCAGATACTTTTTCGAGACTGAAAAGAATATTAATGTTTTCTTCAGTTTCAGAATCAGGCAGCCATGCAATCTTTTCAACTGATGGTTTACCTTCTGTTATTGTTCCAGTCTTATCAAGAACAACTGCATTCAATTTATAAGTCTGTTCAAGAGCCTCCGCATCTTTAATAAGAATATTATTTTCAGCTCCTTTCCCAATGCCAACCATTATTGCAGTAGGTGTAGCAAGTCCCAGGGCACACGGACAGGCAATGACCAGTACCGTTACCATCGACATAACACCCTGTATTAATCCGTTCTGACCTCCGAAAAACCACCAGACAAGAAGTGTGATTATTGAGATAATGACAACAACAGGAACAAATATCAGTGCTATTTTATCAACTAGTTTCTGAACCGGGGCTTTACTTCCCTGAGCTTCCTGAACCATTTTAATAATACTGCTTAAGAGCGTATCGGCACCTACCTTTTCTGCCTTAAACTGAAAAGTTCCTTTTTGATTTATTGTTCCGGAAAAAACTTTTGTTCCAGTCTCTTTAAAAACAGGAAGAGGTTCGCCGGTAATTAGACTCTCATCAACAAAACTGTTGCCTTGTATTAATATGCCATCAACAGGGACTTTCTCTCCCGGCTTTATCAAGATAATGTCACCAACTTTTACCGTAGCAATAAGGAATTCTTTCGTTGTACCGTCAGCCAGCACTTTTAAAACTGTTTTTGGTTGTAAGCCAATGAGTTTTTTAATTGCCGATGAAGTATTTGCCTTCGCTCCTTCTTCCAGAAGTTTTCCAAGTAATATCAACGCTATAACGACACCTGCAGCTTCGAAGTAGACATGTGCATGAAGGCCATGGCTATGCCAGAACTCCGGGAATAATGTATTAAACACACTAAATAAATAAGCGATACCAGTACTCAAGGCTACAAGTGTATCCATATTTGCACTCCTGTGAAGCAGCTGTTTCCATCCGTTTATAAAAAAACTACGACCCAGCCAGAGAACAATCGGAGATGCAATCGCCCACATAATATAGTTGGCATAAGGTATATTCATGAAAAACATGCTGATCAGCACCAATGGTATGGCAAGAGCAATAGAAAAAAATGTTCTGCGTCTTAGCGACCTGACTCTCTGCTGCTGGATGTTTTCAAATTCTTCCTTTCCCCTTGCTGATTCATCAATTAACAGATCGTAACCTATTGATATTGTAGATTGCTTTAAATTCAGTGGCTTAGTCAGAGATGGCTTATATTCAATAGTTGCAATCTGCGATGCAAGATTTACAGATGCGCTTACCACACCCGGCTGCTTATTTAGGTTCAATTCAACATTGCTGGCACACGAAGCACATGATAATCCGGTAACTGGAAATTGTTTTTTTACCGCCTTTTCACCAGAACCTGTATTTTTATTTTCCATCATTAAAATCCATTAAAAACGCCTAATCCAAAAAGAGCAAAATCATATTTAACCGGATCGGCAGGATCAAACTCTTTCAGAACATCAGTCAGTTCTTCAACGGCTTTCCAGTCATTCATCTTCCGTGTTAACAGACCTAACCGACGCGCAGTATTCCCCGAATGAAGATCCAAAGGGATATACAACATTGAAGGATCGATTTTATGCCACATTCCGAAATCAACTCCATGATTATCTTTTCTTACCATCCACCTTAGAAACATGTTCCTGCGGATAATTAAGGTAGCAATTAATCAAAATAAATTAATTCTTCTTGATGTAACTCAATAATAGACTCGCCTTTCCCACCACCATGAGCTTCAAAACCTACGAAATCCTTTGGTACTTCAATCTTCTTGCCACTGGCTTTAATAAAATATTTTAACAAATCTATATCGTCCTGCAAATCTTCTTTTGTTATTGCTCTCGAACGATAATATCCTATCTGGTACCATTTTAATGCATCCCAACCAGTCATGAATGTTATACTTTCATCAAATCCTTTGTATTCGATTTGAACTAAGAAATATCCGCCTCTCCCGGTTTCTTTGGGATTATGTTTAATAGTTATTCTTTTGATCAAAGAATGAACAAGTTTCTTTGTGTCATCGAACCCAGAAATTAATTTATATTGGCCAATAACATTATTGACTCTTGCCAACCTACTTTTTGAATCTCTTTCAATAAGCCTGTTTTCAATAATTTCAACATTTTGTTCGTGGTCTTGAATTTTCTTTTTAATTGTTCTGAGTCTTTCTTTTATTTCATCATCATCTTCATATTCAGGATCCAAAAGCCGATCGTATGCTTTTTTCTCAACCTTTTTATATCCTACAATTTCCTTTTTCAGTAAAGCAAGCTTCTTATTAAGATTATCTGTTTCACCTTTATTTTCAGCCTGACCAGCAAGAAATTTTTGGAAATCTTTTGATTCAAAAAGATGGTTGATCACAAAAGTTTCTAATTTAGGAATGCTTAGTGCCCGTGATGTACATAATTGCGGATTTCTAAGCTTGCTTTTACACTTGTAAGCGTTGTCTCTGCCTTTGAGTCTTTTCTTCCCTCTGTACTCTCTTCCACATATTCCACAAAAAACCAAACCATTCAACAAATAATGATATTCGTCCCTTTTCCCTGGATTCTTTTTATTCTCATCCAGGTTTTTATTAACGCTGTTCCAAGTGGCTTCGTCAATGATTGCCGGTACTTTCATTTCATTTTCACCGCTATTCCATTTTCTTATACCTTTGTAGATCTGATTGGTTATAAGCAAATGGACTACATTTCCTCTCCACCTAACATCAACTTTTTTGAAATAAGTGTATTGGTTTGTGTATCTGTCACGTCTTTTAAACTCACCCGGAAAATTATTAAATTTTGTTGGTATACTCTCTTTGTTAAGAGTTTTTGCGATTGTATATACCCCAATGCCCTCGCCAGACATCTTAAAAATTCTTCTTACAACCTTTGCTTGGTCTTCTTGGATTTCTAATAATCCGTTTTCGCTCCGAATGTACCCATAGGCAGTAATGCCATGAGACTTTCCTTTCAACGAATTTTGATAATGAGCTAACTTAACTTTCTGCCCGGTTAATGTGGCAAAAAATTCATTGGTAAGGGATAAAATACCAGTATATAGCCTATTCTCAGCAACATCAAGGTCCAGATAATTTCCGCCAGGATAATATTTACATTTGGCCTTTAGCATTGTGTAAGTAAACAAATTCCAAATCATGTTATTTCGTTCAATCCTTGACTGATCAAAACAATATACTTTGGTTATGATCCCTTTATTTATGTGATCTAACAACAATGCGAATTCAGGCCGATCCTTAATTTCATCCTTTGTGCCACTAATTGCTCTGTCAATAAAAGATTTATATTCCAGACCTTCCAATTTGGCAAAAGCAATCCCTTTCTCTAATTGTGTTTCAATAGAGACATCCTTTCCTTCTACTTTGTGCTTGCTAATTCGGCAATAAATTGCGATCATCGGATTAGTATTGTAAAGGCATAAAGGTATTGAATAGCTATAAAATACAATACGGTAGGCAATTGTTTATTAATTAAAGAAATGAGTTTTATAAAATTTTATAATTTTTTATAAAAAAATAAGAAATACATTTTGGCAAAGTCATTTTCATTTTTGGGATTTTTTTTATTTTCTAATTATCCTAAAGAAAGCAGTTTATCCGGGTATTTATAATAAAAAATTTGGGACAAAACATGTATAATAAAAAGATGCTCTTTATGCCGCACCTTCCGACTCCAGGGGCCGGGTTAGAGAATGACCCGGGGAGGGCGGGATTCGGTGACATATTAAATGTCAGGTTATTATGTATCAAATGGCAATTATTCCTACATTGTCTGAAAAAACAATTAAAATCCTGGTTCCTTCAACTTGGATGTCATTTCTTTTCATCATGGTATTACATAGAAAGTGATAATATTTGTACAACTAGCAAAGTGCTAAAAATAAATAGCTTATATACATATCAGGAAAATGGTTTTGTCGATATTGTACGGGTAACTGATGTCCTTATTGAAAGAGGTTACATCCTCTGCAGTTTGTTTTTCACTTCCAAGAATAAAATAATCTCTGTTCGCCATACTTTGCAAAAAGGCACTTATGTACTTTGGAGGTTAATGGATAATGAGGAATTCGATGAAATAATGTCCAGAAGATTATGGAGTGAAATAGAAAACAAAACTGAAAATTAAATGTATCTTAATTTAACACTAATTTATAGCTCATTTCCGAATTTAAATTATATCATGAATTGAAGGTCTACGATAAATTCTTATCCAGTCAGTCATGCCAGAAAACCAATAATTAAAAAGATCAATTATATTTTCCCAATAGTTATTGTACATTCTTAATATTCACATAATTGCAACTTATTTAGTATGATGGGATGGATGCTAACTGAAGTTATTTTTATTTCCATTGGATATTAAATTTATCTTAAATTTTACAATACTTTGTAAATCTAAGATTTTATTTATATAGCTTTGCAAAACATTTATAACCAATTTCTGTTGGTGTAGTTAATGAAGAAGGTATTTTCCATATCCCTTTCACTCCTGATGGTGGCCGCAATGCTTCACATATCTGTCGCAATGCACTATTGTGAAGGGAAAGAAGTGGCTACGAAGATTTCTCTTTCGGGCAAATTAGCTTCTTGCGGTATGACATGCTCAAAGGAGGAGATACCTCCCCAAGGGACTAACTTTACAAGTCATTGCTGTGATAACAATATAATCTTTTGTGGAATAAGTAGTAATTACTCACCAACATATTCTTTTGTACCAGAATCTTATCAGTACAATTTTCAGGTTTTGGCAATTCCTGTGGAGTTATCAGCCAAATCTCAGACAGTTCAAAATCTTTTTTATACAAATTTAAGTCCTCCAGGGGCTTTGATGATCACCAATGTGGATCTCTCGAATATTTGTGTATTCCGTATTTGAATTCCCCTCTCTCCTTTGTTTTGCATTTGAGATATAAATCTCATTAGTTTTACTCTATTTATTTCAATTAGTCTTTAAGTATTTACAATTTTAATATTCAACACTATGAAATCATTAAGAATTTTTCTTGCTGTATTATTTGCTGTCATTTTAGGTGTAACAACATCTGCCCAGACGCATGACCATAGCAGCATGAACATGGCTTCCTCAAAAACCGAGACTTTCAAAGTTTTAGGCAAATGCGATATGTGTAAAGCACGTATTGAAAAAACAGTTAAAGCAGAAGGTGTCACTGAAAATGTGTGGGATGTCAAAACACAGATACTTACGGTAACTTTTGATCCTTCAAAAACAAATAAAGATGCCATTAGCAAAAAACTTGCTGCAGTTGGTCATGATACCGAAAAATACATAGCAACCAATGAAGCCTATGCAAATCTTCCCGGCTGCTGCCATTACGACAGAGCAAAATAGGTTTTAACTTTTAAAGTACTATATTATGAAATCCACATGGTTGACCATCACATAATTCGAGCTCGCGGTTCCGCGAAACAAATCAGGCAGATACCAATCACTATCAATCATGTGTGGTTTCATAATAAATCAAGCAAATAAATATTTAAAAAATGAAAAAAGTAAAATTGGCCTTTGTATGTTTTGCACTCAGTGCAGTCATACTCTCTTCATGCACTAAGGATGATGGAATCAATAATTCAAATAATACCCCAGTGAATTACGATGCCTTATATGTTGTAAATCGTGCAAGCAACTCTTTATCTGTAATTAACATTTCTTCTGATAAAGTAGAAAAAACTATAAACCTAGGGTCACCTGGTACAATGATGGGTGGCGGAATGATGAATGGTAATTCTACATATAATAATATGTGGCCATATCATATTTCACTCTCTCCTGATAAGAGCAAGCTGGCTATTACTGAGCCAGGAATGGATTTTGATGGGGGATACGAAATGATGACCAACACTTCATCCTCAGGTGGCGTTGGTGATATTCATTATCAGCACCATAATGGGAATTCCACTACTGTTACTACCGAGGTAATGCAAATGCAGGGTAAAATTTTGATCCTTGATGCAAATACGGGAGATCTACTAAAAGAAATTACTCTCGAAGGCATGCCTTATGATGCGATCTTCTCACCTGACGGAAAGGAGATATGGACAGCTCTTATGATGCCTGTCGGAAAAGTTACTGTGTTTAGTGTTGATTCCTACAATCTTATGAACTCGGTGACTGTAGGAAAAATGCCTGCAGGAATTACATTTTCGGATGATGGTAAAAAGGTTTTCGTTGCCAATGGAATGTCAGGATCAGTCACTGTAATTGATGCTGACACGAAAATAATTACTGATACTATAAATACCGGACAG
>JANXXP010000365.1 GCA_025350595.1 Bacteroidota bacterium | reverse complement strand
GAAGATGCTATTATATATCAAAATTCGCTTTTCCCTGAAATGCAGAGGGCTTACTTTTAGAAAATAAATAAAAGGTAGATGAGTATCAGTTAAGTAAAGAGATAAATTAACTATATTCCGGTTTTACCGGACAACAATGATTTAATTTCAGAATAAACTTATGAAACAGGAGCAGAAGAAAATCAATCTTAAGGTATACATCCCTCTGGCATTGGTAATATTAGCTGTACTTATCGGTGTATGGTACTGGTATAGGGATTATTCAATGTACATTACTTCTGATGATGCACATGTTGATGCGGATAATGTAAGCGTCGGATCAAAGATAATCGGACGCATATCTGCTATTTATGCCAATGAAGGCGATTTCGTGAAACAGGGCACCTTACTGGCAGACTTAGACAGTTCAGATCTTATCGCACAGAGAAATCAGAGTCTTGCTCTGAGAGCACAGGCTCTGGCAAATTTAAGTCAGACAGAGGTAAAATATAGCTCTGATCAGAAGAGTATTAAAGTGCTTGAGATAAATCTTGAGAGGACGAATGACGACATGACCAGGGCAAAAAGCCAGTCAGATGGTGGCGTAATAACAGCTGAACAGTTTGACCATATCAAGAAAGGGTATGAAACTGCAGTAGCTCAGCTTGAAGCTTCCAAATCGCAGTTGTTGGTTTCAAAATCAATGATATCAAGCGCTGAAGCTGCTGTTGAGACATCAACTGCACAGGTTAACGTTTTAAGTACCCAACTCAGAAATACAAGACTTTTTGCCCCAGCTGATGGAATTATTGCTAAAAGATGGCTTCTTCCGGGTGATGTTGTGCAGCCAAGTCAATCTGTATTTACTTTGACTATTAATAAGAATTTATGGGTGGTGGCCTTTCTTGAAGAAACCAAAATTGCAGATATTCATTCAGGACAGAAAGTCAGAATATCTATCGACGCGATTCCTGATGTAGAATTTAGTGGCAAAGTATTTCTAGTGGGTTCCAGCACGGCATCTGTCTTTTCTCTGATACCAGCCAATAATGCTTCCGGTAATTTCACAAAAGTTACCCAGCGTATCCCGATAAGGATTTCGATTGATAGCGCAGATAATGTAAAGGATAAATCCTCATTCAATATTTTATCCGGAATGTCGGTTGTTGTCAAGATTGTCAAGTAAAAATGGAAAACAGGAGAACACCATCCCATCGCATCCGAATGCTGGTCAGAAGCAGAGATTCTGCTTTCCATCCTCAACATGATTCATACAAATGGTTCCTGCTGGCAAATATTATGCTCGGAACTTTCATGGCGGTACTTGATGCCACAATTGTAAATGTAGGACTTCCTAAAATTATGGCTTCCTTTGGCGTGGGACTTGACAAGATTCAATGGGTAAGCACAGCATACATGCTTGCAATGGCTGTAGCTTTACCTACATCAGGTTGGTTGGCTGATAAATTTGGATACAAGCGTTTATATTTCTTAGGCCTGTTATTATTCACTCTAGGATCAATGATGTGTGGAAGGTCCTCTGATGAAAATATGCTAATATTTTCAAGAGTAATTCAGGGGTTTGGCGCCGGGACAATTCAGCCGCTTGGAATGGCTATTATTACCAGGGAATTTCCGCCAAATCAACGTGGAGTAGCACTTGGTTTCTGGGGCATATCTGCAGCAGCATCTGTTTCGTTCGGACCGCTTATCGGTGGGTTCCTGATTGACAAGTTCAGCTGGCCTTTGATTTTCGATGTTAACATACCATTTGGGATAATTGCTATGCTTTTCACTATTGTTATCCAGGGGGAATATATTAATAAGCTGGCCAGAAAATTCGATATGGTTGGTTTTATCTCAGTAACGATTTTTCTTCCTCTCACATTATATACTCTGTCCCAGGGAAATACTGCGACTAATTCCGAAGGATGGCATGCTCCTTATATTCTGATAAACGGGGCTATTGCTATAATTGCCCTGGCGGTTTTTATAACCGCAGAATTGACGGTAAAGGAGCCTCTTCTTGATTTGAGACTCCTTCTAAATCATAATTTCGGTATTGCTAATATAATTCTTGTATTATTCAGTTTAGGAATGTTTGGAAGCACATTTCTTTTGCCCATATATCTGCAGAATTCGTTAGGTTATTCAGCTCTCCAGGCTGGCTCTGTATTTCTTCCGGTTGGAATTATTCAGGGTATAACGGCACCTATTTCAGGAAAAATATCCGATAAGATAAGTGCTAAAGTACCAATGTTTGTTGGAGTTTTTCTGTTCGCATTTAGTTTCTATCTGAATTCAAATCTGTCCTGGCTCACGGAACTGAGATTTATAATGATCTCATTGTATATCAGGGGATTTGCAATGGGATTGATGTTCACTGCTCTTACAACAGTTTCATTATCAGAAATACCGCGGGAAAAGATGGCACAGGCATCAGCTATAACAAATTCAATAAGGCAGCTGGGAGGAAGTCTGGGTGTTGCTTTGCTCGCCACTCTCCTTACTTCCAGGGTGAGTTTTCATTCACAAGATTTTGGAGGATCTATAAAGCAGGGATCTGAAGTATACCAGCAGACTGTCAACAAAATTAAATATCGTATTGAGCATGATGCAGGAAGTTCACCTTCAAATGCGCCAAGGCAAAGTCAGGCTATGCTTCTTTCCAACTTAAATAAACAAGCTTATATACAGGGTATCAATGATGATTTCCTTATAGCCGCTATATTAACGCTTATAGGAGGAATTCCTATAATTTTTCTTCACACAAAAAAAACTAATAAACAAATTACACCACCACATGAATAGTCGATTAATTAAAAGGTTCATTTTTCCGGCGGTCATTATGCTTTTGACCGTCAATGGTATTATCTATGGGCAAAATACTGTTTCTCAAAATATTAAATCAGATACTGATTCGTTATCACTTAAGAATATTATTGAGAAGGTTATTTCAAGTCATCCCTCAGTGAAAGTTGCTGAAGAGGCTATAAAAAATGCCGATTCTAAAATTGGGCTGGCAAAAACAGGATATTACCCTGAAGCTGATGCTACAGCAAGTTTTACAAATATTGGACCTGTGACAAAGCTTACAATACCGAATATGGGATCATTTCAGCTATATCCTGCAAATAATTATTCCGCATCTGTAAATTACAAACAGCTGGTATATGATTTTGGCCGGACAAGACAGAATGTTGAATTAGAAAATGAAAGTAAAACTATTGCAATACAAACTATTGAACAGGTAAAGCAAAAATTGTCACTATATGCCGTTAATAACTACTATACATTGGTTTTTCTTCAGGCCGCTATAAGAATAAAAGATGAACAACTTGCTGCTTTAAACGACCATCTTGGCTATGTAGAAAAGATGATGGCAACAGGTTCTGCAACTGAATACCAGATACTTGCAACAAAAGTTAAAATATCAACAGTGGAAAGTCAGAAAGTTGATATAGTTGCCAGCCGTACTGCCCAACAGGCATCTCTTAATTCATTGCTGGGTAATGATCAGGCGTTAAGTCCGGTTGTTAAAAACGACTTGAATGTTGACGTACCAGCCATTCCATCAGATTCCTTATTATCATTTGCCTTTCATAACAGGGATGAAGTCTTGTTGAATGAACAAAGAACTTCACTGGCAGGATTAAGACTTGATATGGTGAAGCTTCAAAATAAGCCGGTAATAAATTTTATTGCTTCTGGTGGGGCAAAAAACGGATTTATCCCCGATCTGAAAAAACTTACTCCAAACTATGTTTTGGGTCTAAATCTCAGAATTCCGCTTTTTGACGGAATGAAGAATAAGTATAATATATCCCAGGCTCAATCAAACTTAACTTCTCTCTCTTATGAATCTGAAATTACAAAGAGAGGTGTTTCAAATGAACTTTCTGAAGCTGAGGCCTATATGTCTGCTGCCTGGAAAAAAGTGAGCCAGTTTGAACTTCAGCTTACTCAGGCTCTGAAAGCTTATTCACTCGCAGAAACAAGTTTTAAAGCTGGTACAATAACTAATCTTGATTTACTGGATGCCAATACATCTTTGTCGGAAAGCAGATTAATGCTGCTAAAGGCCAGAATTGATTATGTGGCAAGTGTGTTTAAACTTAAAGCTGCTTTGGGAGAAAGAATTTACTAAAAATCATTTAAAAAAACTGAAGAAGTAATTTATTGAAATAATCTGAATATCTGATACAAAGTCTCTCTGATAAATGTATTCAGCCTCAATGGCTTGCTTTTTAGATATCTTATACTCAAATCCCAATGTAAACCTTTCTTTATCAACGAAACGGTCTGAATTCACATACATAGGACTGAATGATTCATATGACAGATAAGGATTAACGGGAAATTTTGGAATTTTATATAAAGCTTTAAGTTTTAACCTTCCATGATAATCTGGTATCAGGTCTTTTGTGCTTAAAATATATGATCTGGTTTGTACCTCAAACCTGAATCGTGCAGAAAGTACAAGACTATTTAGAGGTAACGAAATTTTAGCATCTGCAAACCACTTGTTTCTTACGTGATATTCTGAATTATTTTCGAGATTTTCTGTAAACCTGTATGAACCGGCTATTGACAGAAACTTATTGAATTTGTAATTAGCCCCTCCTTCAATATATGCCTGATCAATCTTTGAGGCATTATTGAATGTACGGACAACAACCGAAAGTTCTGCATCAAGCTTATTTATTATTGGAATATCTCCGTTTACTCCATACCATATACCAAAATCTTTTTCCTGTGAAAATGCTGAGATCGGAACGAAAATGAGAATCAAAACTTGTACCCATTTTTTAATCATCGTCGTCATCATCGTCTTTATCAGCAAGTTCTGGAACAGTATTTTGATTTCCTGAAACCTCATAAAAGATTTGAAGTTTACATGTGTCTTTCAGAAAATCAATCTGACCAATCTCTACTCTTTTTATATTATTTATCCCTGTCCTTACTTTAAGATCTTCCAATAACTCCTGATAATTTTCGGGTTTTATGAGATTTATCTTCTCATAAATTATTGCTTTTGACGCTTCGTTCTTAAGAAGCCATACCTTTTCAAGTCCGAAAGTGATTGCTATAATCACAAAGTTTGTAAAAAGAACCTCCGTCACACTTGTATTGGTATCTGCAAGAGCGTTAATGATGGAAACTCCAATTGTAAGAAACAGGTAGGTCATCTCCTTAATTGGAATTGAGTTGGTTCTGTATCTCATAATTCCAAATACTGCGAAAAGACCCAGGGCAAATCCCATCTGAAGCTTGACACTTGCAAGCAGATAACATAAAAGGAAGATCAGGCTGGATAATAATATATATGTGAAAAGATAATCTTTACGTTTAGTTGTTGAATAGTAAAGCCACCTGACCAGTATCATTACTACAGTCAAATTCAATATAAACCTGAGAAACAGATTTAGAAAACTAGCCAGGTCAAATAGTTCTATACCTGTAAGGCTAACTTTATCAGGCGATATAAGGTCTATTAAATTCATTTTCTATTTTATTAATCAGAAGCATTTTTGGTTTTAATATATTTTTACGAGGTATATCCCGGAGAAGAGCGTTTCCAATACAATATTTGCTAAATCCTGTCGGTCTTATGCCATTTTTTTTCAGAACATCATTAAAAGGAGAAGCTCTACAGTATCCTTCTGTTTTTAATTCGGCAATCGCTAAAAATGGCAGTTCAGTTTTAATTCCTTCAAAACTTGAGAATTTGAGATTAAAATCAAGTGTTATACGCTCTTTCAATTCAATTCCTGCAAGAGTTATCCGGTAAAAATTATCGATTAAAACGGGTTTTAAATCAGTGGATTTATCTGTGAAGTACTCTCTTATGAATTTAGAGGCAATCTCATCAGGGAAATCATCGATTAAACTATTTTCAATACGCCATTTAATTGTTCTGTTTTTATTGGTTTTTATTTTTACTTCAAGAAATGACAATCCGGATGACTCGTACTTTCTGTACCTGACTTTGTGTCTTGCAAGTTTTCCAGTTAATTGCTGATTAAGAAATAAAAAATCAGATGTATCAAGATATGTGGTGCTATAAGGGAAAGCTCTAATATGCTCTATCTCAAGAATTTTGTACATCTTAGCTAGACGATCAAGTAAACCAGGCAGTTTCCTTACATTAAACAATGACTTAGTTTCAACCCGGTTCATTAGTTTAATGCTTGCCATTTCATCTAACTGTATCGGCACAAATGACCTCAATGTTTCTTGGATATGAGACAAGTACATATTCTAGTAAGATGTATAGATGTAAGTCTTTTTTGATTTGATTTTCATATTGGCATCATATACAATTTTTTCAGTACGTAAGCCTTTTTCAATTTTGTATTCACTTATTTTTATCACTCTGCCGTTAATATCAAATTCAGTTTCCTTAATCTTGTTGTTTTCAGAGTCGTATTGATATACAAAGTGCTTATCTATCTTACCCTCAGTGTATTGTATATCTTCTATGATATTTCCCTTCAAATCGTAACTGGTTTCAGATTCTTTATATTTTTTCGATATAAGCTTATCAAACTTTTCATCATAGACTACAACAGTCTTAATTTTGTTTTGCACGATATTCTGTTGGCCAAATACTTTAATACTACCCGCTAAAAGAATTATCAACAGAACTGAGACTGATCGGAATGTTTTTGTTTTCATAATATATACAATTCATAAAATTCAATTAATAAAGATCATTTGAAGCATTAAAAGTAGGTGCCTGCCATATAAATGGACCTTTCCCATTAGGACGTCTGGAATAAGACAATTGAAGTGTCTGTCCGGGGTATTCGACCATATCAATAATAGTATGATCAGGTTTCAAAAGGAGAACATTTTCTCCCAATGATGAAAGTTTAAAATTTGAATGTAATCCGATTTGTGTGGTATCTTTATCAGCCCAAACTATTAAATAGCCATTTGCAGCAATGGAAGTGCCAGCTGGGAGTTGCCATTTTAAGAGATTTTTCTTACTGTCAGTTAAAAAGTATCCTGAAAGATTAATGGGTCGTGATGATTTATTATAAAGTTCTATCCAGTCGTCATACTCACCATTCTGATCCGCAATTACGCTGGAGTTAACTGGCATGAGCTCATTAATTACAACCTCTCCGTTTATCGGTTCGTTCTGTTTTACACAAGAATACAAAATACATATACAAAAAAGGAAAAGAAGTTGGACTATTATTTTAATCATAATAAATTTAAAGGCTAAAGGTACTAATAATCTACCTATATCTTAGTAAGCCCAAGATTAAGAGAAGGTTTTATGCCTGAAATTACAAGTGCTGCACCAAGAGCTGAACCATTAGCAATTTCAGAGGTATAAACAAGTTTTGTGGGATACGCATCACTTATCATGTCCAGGAACAATTTGTTTTTAGAAAAACCTCCTGTGATATAAATATATTCAGTTTCGTCATTTGCCGGCAATACCAAATTTATTGCTTCAATTGTGAGGTCGCATAATTCATTCATTAACTGATGATAAGCTTCTTCAACTGATCCAAACTCATATAAGTCGATATGATCTTTCAAATCGCGGTAATGAAGTCCTGAACCAAAAAAAACTTTATTCTCTCTGTATTTTGTTTTTAGCAGAGATGAAAGTAGCTTATCGGTTTTTACTTTTTTATAATAATCATCTGGCTTATTAAAATGATCAGTTATCTGTTTTACAGCTGTCTCATGCAAGTGACCAAGGAATAATCTTGACGATTTTACAGGTTGCCTTGTGACACTCAAATAACAAAGGCAATCTTTGTCGAGTTGTTCCGCGGTAAGCTTTTCAGTATTGAATGGGTTCATATTAATGCACCATGTTCCGGTTGATAAAAGAAGGAACTTCCCCTTACTGTTTTCAAAATATGGCGCAAGAGAAGAGGAGCTATCATGAATTCCAATGCCGATCTGAATATTTTTTTCCTCAATCGAAACATTATTAAGTGTATCAATTGCAACTGGCTCAGGTAAGTTCAACCCATGACTTTCCACCCATGGGTGATATTTCATGTTATCAAAATCCCAAAACGATGTATGACATCCGATTGAGGTATGTTCTGAATAGATCTTGCCAGTAATGATATATGACAGATACTGCGGAAAATGAAGAATATGTTTAACCCTGGTAAAAATTTCAGGTCTATCAGACTTTAGCCAAAGGGTTTGCATACCTGAATTAAGCATCCCTAGAGCAGGAGAAGCTGTTCTTCTGCAAAATTCATCCCTTCCCCCGTTTCTTTTATACAGGCCTTCAGGTATTTTTTCACTTATCGGTTTAAGGTAATTATATACCGCCGTAAGTCTTTTTCCTTCAGCATCGAGATAGACCAGTGTAGCCCCATATGTAGTAAAATTAACAGCCTTCAAATCCCATTTATCTGAGTGAACCAGTTTAATTATTGATTCTTTTATCCATCTCT
The DNA here is from genome assembly GCA_025350595.1 of Bacteroidota bacterium. GTDB lineage: Bacteria > Bacteroidota > Bacteroidia > Bacteroidales > VadinHA17 > LD21. Next base: position 6,787 of record JANXXP010000365.1, on the reverse strand, counting down.
CAATAAGATCAATATCATCACATTCAAATCCGTCATCATCCAGTATTTCAGCAAACTTCTGTTCTGACTCAGATACAACTTTGAGATCATCATTAAATAGAATTAGCTTTTTATTCGTTTTGCCTATATCAAATATGGCGATTACTGGCTCTTTCATAACTAACTATAATTTAATAACCCCTATTTTCTGCCCCCTGCCCCCCTTCACTCCGCTCAGGGCAGGCTCTAAAGGGGGTTAATCATTCTAGTAAACCCCCCTTAAGTGGGGATGGGGGGCTAAAAATAAGGGTAAAAGAGAATACTTCCCTATCTTTTCAACAGCACCTCTTTTTCATATTTCATTATCTCATTAATATAGTCCTGTCCAACAGGTGTTTTACTTTTCAGACAATAATAATCATATACAGCCCCAAATGGCATTGTTCTAAGAAGCTCCAGTAGTGCAAGTCTTTCAAATGTCCTCCCCTCTTCCTCAAATTTGACAAGGGTTTTTATTGGTTCGAGCAAAGCATACATAAACGCCATTTGGGCTGAACGGGTACCAATAACATAGGCACCTATCCTGTTAAGACTTGCATCGAAAAAATCGAGTCCGATATTAACTCTTTTCAGCGCCTTGCAGCGAACTATTTCCTGCGCGATAAGGAGTAATTCATCATTGAAAGTAAGTACATGATCGCTGTCCCACCGAACGCCTCTTGTAAGGTGTAACAATATCTCGTCAACAAAATTCAGGATAGATGAGATTTTATCACCAACCTGTTCAGTTGGATGGAAATGCCCGTTGTCGAGAGTAATCATAGTATTGTTCTTAATCGCATATCCGACGTAGAAATCATGCGATCCAACTACCATTGATTCTGATCCTATTCCGAATAGTTTACTCTCAACGGAATCTTTAAGATGCTCTTTAGGGTATTTCACTGCGAAAATTTCGTCCAGTGACTTTTTCAGTTGCTTACGGAGTGTGTTTCTGTCAACAGGGGTGTCTTTAGAACCATCAGGTATCCAAATATTATGGACAGATGGAGTCCCAAGCTGCTTACCCATTTCAGCTCCAATCATCCTGCATCTTTTTGTATGTTCAACCCAGAATTTTCTGATTTTTTCATCTTTGCTGGAGAGTGTAAAGCCATCATCAGCCAACGGATGCGAGAAACAGGTGCAATTGAAATCAAGACCCATTCCCCTTGCTTTGGCCCAGTCAATCCAGCCCTGAAAATGTTTTACTTCAATCTGATCGCGATCAATCAGCTTACCACCGAATTCACCATAAATAGCATGAAGGTTTAATCTCTGTTTTCCCGGTAAAAGTGACATTGCCTTATCAAGGTCTGCTCTCATCTGATCTATAGTTTTAGCTTTTCCGGGGAAATTGCCGGTTGCCTGTATTCCACCGCCTCCAAGCACTGATCCGGCTTTCTCGAAGCCACCAACGTCATCTGTTTGCCAGCAATGCAAACTTATATTTATGTTATCCAATTCAGCCAAAACCTTATCAGTATCAATGTCCAGTTCAGCATATTGTTCTTTTGCAAGCTGATATGACTTTTCAATAATTTCTTTTTTCATGTTCAGAGGGTATTTTAAATTTTATATAATTATTATTTCCTAAATATTATTTATTGGTGTAGGCATACGCTTATGGCGAACGGTTTATTAATATGACCTTAACCTTAACCTTAATTTATTTCATATAAAAAACCTGCTCCAACGGAATAGTAATGGGTGAATTATCAGGATTGGTTTCCATGACATCGGCCATAAACTTCCACCATTTTTTAACTATTTCGGTGTTTCCAAGATCCTGTGATGAACTGGCGCCTGATTGTTCCTGATAGGCAAACAGGGTATTGGTCTCATCATCGAGAAATATTGAATAATTTCCAATACCTTCATTTTTGAGTAATTTAACCAGTTCTGGCCATATTTCTCCATGGCGTTTTCTGTATTCTTCCCTGAATCCGGGAAGCATTTTCATCTTAAATCCAAATCTTTTTGTTTCCATTTTGTTTATCCTAATTTAACAACAAAAGTTGATAGTATGAGAATTACAATTCCGATAAGCAGTACAATCATTGTTCTCTTCTTAGCTCCTTTCCATTCATTCAGAAAAATACCCCAAATATTGCTAATTGCAATATTAAGAGCCATCAGGATACTCCATCCGAATACAGCCATACCTGCAGGCAATTTACTTGATCCCATTCCGAAGAAATGAAATTGCAAAAACCATAAGAATCCAGCCAGAAATGTAAAGAACATATTATTCAGAAACACCCTGCCTGAAACTGTATAATAATCTCTGTATGTTTTATTTTTAATATTCAGATATCCGCAATAGATCAGGTTTGTGACGAAGCCGCCAAACAGTATGAATATCAGAGAAGGATTTTTCTGAAACAAAGGATTCGTTCCATGAGCAAGAGCAACATTTTCAATCGGCTTTGCCGATTCGAAGCCAAAATTGAAGCAGGCACTCATAACACCGGCAAAAATTGCTATAAAAATTCCCTTTTTCAGGGCAAACTCTTTTACTGCAGCTTTTTTCTCCTCTTCTGTCATTTCTTTGCTCTTAAGAGAACCTGCGTATCCAATAACTGCAATGCCGGCAACTGTAATTGACACACCAACAATGGTCAAAATACCTGCAGTTGACGAAAATAAGCTCTGGCCCGCTATAACAGGTGGAATTAAGGTGCCAAAAGCTGCACACAAACCCAGAGCAATACTTTGACCGAGTGCAACACCAAGATAACGAATGCTTAAACCGAATGTTAATCCACCAAAACCCCATAGCGCCCCAAAAAACATCGCCATTAATTTTGCTGAAGCGGGTGCTTCTTTTAATATGGGTATTAACTGACCATTTGGAACAAAAATAAATGCAAACAGTATTGGAGCTATTAGCCAGGCAGCAACACCCTGACTTAACCAATAAGATTCCCAAGCCCATACTTTGACCCTCTTAAATGGTACATAAAAACTTGCAGCGCCAATACTTCCGAGCGCTATTAATAAAATGCCTGCTAATGGATTCATCCGGATATAAGTTATTTAGTTCGTTCTGATTTAAACAGCTATTCAAAAAATAAAAATAATTCTTTTATTCCAAAGTATACAATGGATATCAAAAAGATTTGGAATTGATTTCAACTATAGTTTTTCCTGGCTCCAGCATTTTTAATTGCAGAGGGGAATAAACCTTTTTACCATTTACTGTTACAACATCGCCGGGAAGGGATTTTAAAATGAACTCACCACTTATATTTGCGGGCAATTCCAGTTGAAATTTTCTGCTCTTTTCATTTATAACCCGACATGATCCTTTTATCGGACCTTTTATTGATGGAACAACAATGGCAGAATTCTTCAGATCTCCAAACTGCGGTTTTCTCTGAACAATTTCAAATCCAGGAGTTTTAGGTATTATTCCCCAGAGGCAGCGAGGAATGATGTTTGCAGGAACTGCACCAATCAACAATATACTTTAATCTGTTTTTTGGGTTTTCAAATCCCAGGCTTTTCATGAATTCATCAGTTACGGATTCTTTTTTCAATATACTTTTTTCCCACTTCAATAGATATTACTATCAATTTTTATTAATAGAGTTTAAGCATTAATAAAACCAGAATTTTCTATCTTCACCTCAAATATTAATTAAATCCAACTATGAAATCATTTAAACTTAGCCTGATTCTGCTTTGCGTCATGGGAAGCGCCTTTGCTCAGGATTTGTCAGTTAAGGATCTGACTTGTGAACATAAAAAAAATCCAATTGGCATTGATGCTATTAAACCAAGGTTTTCCTGGAAAATTACAGGAAAAGCGAATGGCTTAATGCAGAAAGAATATTCAATACGTGTTGCTACTGATGAGAAATTTTCTACAGGTAAAATAATCTGGCAATCAGGAACAATTGCATCTGAAGAATCTGTATTGCAGCCATATCTGGGACCTGAACTAAAATCCGGACAAAGATATTTCTGGCAGGTGAAAATCGGTGACAAACAAGGTAAGCAATCAAAATGGAGCGAAACTGCTTTCTGGGAAATGGGATTACTATCTAAAACAGACTGGAAAGCAAAATGGATTGAGATGGCTGGTGATACACAGCGTTACTCCCCCTCTCCTCATTTCAGGAAGGATTTCTCGGTTGTTAAGAGTATTGAAAGCGCCAGGATATATGTTACTTCCCACGGTTTTTATGAACTACAGCTGAATGGTAAAAAAGTTGGAGATCAGGTGCTAACTCCTGGCTGGACATCTTATGGAAAAAGACTTCAATATCAGGTATATGATATTACAAGCATGCTGGTAAAAGGTAATAATGCAATAGGGGCTGTTCTTGGGGATGGCTGGTACAGAGGTACTCTTGCCTGGGGCAATAACTGGGCTATTTATGGAAAAAGACTTGGTCTGCTTATGCAAATGAAAATAATATATACAGATGGATCAGAATCGCTTATTTTAAGCGATGAGACCTGGAAAGCTACAAATAATGGAGCCATCAGAATGAATGATATATATAATGGTGAAACCTTTGAAGCTACTAAGAAACTTACCGGCTGGAATATTTCAGGATTCGATGACAGTAAATGGATAAAAGTAAGTGTAGGAGATTATAATAACAACCTGATAGCTTCTGAAGGCTCGCCTGTTCGAAAAATTCAGGAAATAAAACCTGTAAAAATATTCAGGACACCGAAAGGCAATCTGATTGTTGATATGGGTCAGAATATGGTTGGCTGGTTAAGGTTAAAAGTTGCAGGTGCGAAAGGCACTGTTGTTACACTGAGGCATGCGGAAGTGATGGATAAATTTGGTGAGTTTTATACAACCAACCTGCGTGTTGCAAAGTGCCAGCTGACATATACTCTTGCCGGTACAGGTGAAGAGACATATGAACCCAGATTCACATTTATGGGGTTCAGATATGTTGAAGTTACCGGATTTCCTGGCGAACTGAAAACTGATAACCTAACCGGAGTTGTTGTTCACTCTGATATGGCAATCACAGGAAGTTATGAGTCTTCAAGTCCGCTTCTCAATCAGTTACAGCATAATATTCAGTGGGGACAAAAAGGAAATTTTGTAGATGTACCAACTGATTGTCCACAGCGAGACGAACGTCTTGGCTGGACCGGCGATGCTCAGGCATTTTGCAGGACAGCTGCTTATAATTTAGATGTATCCTCATTCTTTACAAAATGGTTAAAGGATATTGCTGCTGATCAGAAACCCGGAGGTGAAGTACCTGATGTCATTCCTGATATCCTGAGCAAGCAAGGGTCACTAACAACGCAACCTTCAGCAGGATGGGGAGATGTTTCAGTTATAGCACCATGGACAATGTTCCTTGTATATGGCGATAAACAAATTCTCGAAAATCAGTATCCGAGTATGAAAGCCTGGGTAGAGTATATCAGGAAGCATGCAGGAGAAAGCTTAATATGGAAAGGTGGAAGCAAATATGGGGATTGGTTGTTTTATCATCCCCCGGTTAATAATCATCCAGAACCAGATGGCTTCACTGAACATGACTTTATTGCTACTGCATTTTATGCATATTCAACAAGTATTCTAGCAGCAACTGCAAAAGAACTAGGAAAAACAGAAGATGAAAAGACCTATACAGCTTTGTATGATAATATAAGGAATGTGTTTAATAATGAATACGTTACACCAGCCGGGAGAGTAGGAACCAATTCACAGACATCATATGTGCTGGCACTTATGTTTAACTTGCTTCCAGAGAATTTACGTCCTAAAGCTGCCAGTTTCCTTGTTGATGATATTAAAAGCAGAAGGAACCATCTTTCAACTGGTTTTCTGGGCACACCTTATCTGTGTCATGTCCTTTCGGCTAATGGATACACTGATGTTGCTTATGATCTTCTTCTCCAGGAGTCATATCCTTCCTGGCTATATCCTGTAAAAATGGGTGCGACTACTATTTGGGAACGCTGGGACGGAGAGAAAACCGACAGCACTTTTCAGGATCCCGGCATGAACTCATTCAATCACTATGCATATGGTGCCATCGGAGATTGGATGTACAGAGTCTCAGCAGGGATAGAGACTATGGGAGCAGGGTACAAACATCTTATTCTGCAGCCTCATCCTACAAAAAAACTTACTTATTCAAAAGCTTCATTTGAAAGTTCATATGGAACTGTTGCCTCAGGATGGGAAAGGAGAGGAACAAAAATAGTTGTCAGTTTAAAAATACCTGCCAATACAAATGCAACAATTATACTTCCTGTAGGTTCTGATACTAAAACAACTGTTAATGGAATAGCAGTTTCAGGTAACAAGAATTTTTCAAATGTAAGGCTAAGTGATAAGAAACTGATTCTTGAAGCCGGTTCCGGCGATTATGTTTTTGAATACACAGAAGAATAACATTTTAAAAGAAATAATCTTATTTTTGCTGGCCTGAATTTTTCAGGCCAGTTTTTTTTTAATCAGGATTTAAATAATGACTTTTTTTAATAACCATCTGGGTGAATTTGCTGCATTGCTCACTGCCTTTTTCTGGACAGTAACATCGTTATCCTTTGAATCTGCAAGTCACAAAATAGGATCTGTTGCTGTAAATATTCTAAGGTTAGTAATAGGTTTTGCGTTTCTTAGTGTGTTTACTCTGATTAGAAGAGGACTTATTCTGCCTGTTGATGCCACTTATGAAAACTGGATATGGTTATCGTTGTCTGGACTTGTAGGATTTGTATTTGGAGATTTGTTTCTGTTCAAATCATACACAATGATAGGTTCGAGATTTTC
>JANXXP010000305.1 GCA_025350595.1 Bacteroidota bacterium | reverse complement strand
AGTTCTGAAAATGCAGTTATGGTTTCGTTTAAAACTGTTGTTGTATCATCTACCCTCATTTGCTGAGGCAGATAGCCGATTGTAACATCTTTCGACATATCAATCTGACCTGAAGAAGGACTCTGTAGACCTGAAATAATCTTAAGAAGAGTAGATTTGCCGGCGCCGTTCTTTCCTGCCAGACCTATCCTGTCCTGATCATTTATCAGAAAGGAGATGTTTGTTAATAAGTCAAAACTGCCAAATGAAACTGAAATATCCTGAACCGAAACCATATATAAAATTAAAATGTCTGCAAATATAGGAAAAGAATGGGAGTACTGAAAAATGCGGTAATGCCAAAGATTTCTAAACATGAGTAAAAAGGTTTAATCGCAGAGGGCCGCAGAGGTATTACGCAGAGAGCCGCGGAGGTAATTTGTTATAAGTATTCCAAATAAGCACTTTCAAGTAGTCAGGTCCAAGCTACTTGAGAACCTCTATCGAGCGACCTATTATTTTTCCCGAAATCTCATTTTCTATCATAATTGCCTCTTTATAAATTTCTTACAAATAAGTTTTTTGGAAGTCTTAATATTAATTATGTACAAACCATCTTTGAGTTCTGAAATGGGTATAGTTGCATTATTTTCCATATGGAAATCAGAAGACCAAACAGTTAATCCTGTAAAATTTTGAATGTCAATATGTTTTAACGCATCAATATTGCTGATATGCAGGAAGTCCAGAGCTGGATTAGGATATATTAACAGATTGGGTAGCTCTTCTTCATGATTACCAGTAGCTATATTTTCTGCAAAAACAAAATCATCAAAGTAGGCAATACTGTTCTGATTTGTTCTTACTTCAAGGATAAAGGCAGATGCATTTGCAGGGGAAATAATCTCAACAGAATATTGCACCCATATGTCACTTTTCATTGATTTAGAAGGTCTTATCAATGGTTCAGATACATCACCAGTAATGCTTATAGTACCAGCTTTCCAGTAGCACCAGGGCCGGCAACCAGTCCCTGTAATTCCAGGTTCCGTTTTGTATGTGTAGGAGAAGGTATACTTCTTTTCAGGAGTTACAGGAATTGTTTGCCCAAGGGGCTTTGAACTACTTATGCCACCCTCATGACGGCAAGAATAAATTCCTGACTTTGTATTTGTCTCCTCTCTAAAACAGCTTTGGGAAGTTGTCCAACCTGTAGGTTTAGTTGTCGTCGCCCACGTTTCAAATCCAGGATTTACAACAAGGTTTTGAGAAAATGAAATAGCCCCAGATGTAAGGAGCAGCACGATGAAAATGGCTCTTTTCATAAAAGTCAGTATTAGAAACCGTTAAGTAAAGTCAATTTGTTGCGAGACAAATTTCTCTTGCTAATTTCCATAAAATAAATTAAATATGCAATTATTTTTATCTCAAAGTGCCCGGATATCCCACTCGGGTAAAGTTTTAATATGTTATCTTTGCTGCATGATTTCAAGTCTGTTTAGGAAGTTCAAACAAAATCATAAATCTTTGATATCATGAAAAATAACAGATTATTGTTGAAGTTAGTGGCAATCGCTTTATTGTCTTCAGCTCTTGTTATTTCCTGTAAAAAGGACAAGACAACGCCTGATCATACCTATTATATTTCAAAAGAGCTAAAAGTTTCATATACAAAGGCAACGGTTACTTCCCTGATTGGTTTTGTTTCATCATCAATTCCCGCGGCAAGCACTCTTGAACCTCTTGTAATGACCGATATCAATGTTTATAAGATGGTATATAAGTCTACTGTAAATGGGCAGAAGATTAATGCATCAGGCTTGATTTGTGTTCCTGTTACTCCGGGTAATTATCCTGTTTTATCCTTCCAGAATGGGACAAATACAGTTAATGCAAATGCCCCGAGTGTTGCCCCGTCAAGCTTGTCATATCAGATGATTGAGATTATGGCTTCCATGGGTTATATTGTTGTGATAGCCGACTACCCTGGATTTGGTGAATCGACGCAAATACCTCATCCCTATCTGGTTAAAGAACCTACTGTCCGATCACTGGTTGATATGTTGTATGCTTCAAAAGAACTAACAGCTTCAGAAATACCCGGCATAACAATGAAAAATGAGTACTATCTGTTGGGATATTCACAGGGTGGCTGGGCGACTCTTGCACTACACAAAGCACTTGAGCTTGATTACAACAATGATTTTATTCTCAAGGGAAGTGCTTGTGGAGCAGGACCATATGATATATCACTTCTTATGCAGAATATGTTAAGTGCACCTTCTTATTCAATGCCCGTATATCTGGGCTATATTCTCAATGCCTATTCATATTATAATCAGTTTACCAATCCTGTTTCTGATATTTTCAATTCGCCATATGCCTCCAGAGTGAGTACCTTATATAATGGTTTATTGACTTCTGATCAGATAAACAGTCAGCTTACAACATCGATTCCCGGGTTAATTACCTCAGATTTTTTAACTGGGTATGCTACCTCAGCCAAGTTTTCCTCAATAAGAGATGCTCTGACTAATAATAGCATTTCAGCATGGCATAGCAACATACCTCTTTTATTGATACATGGAGGAAGTGATACACAGGTTAATCCGATTTCAACAGAAAATATGTATTTTGCTATGATACAAGTCGGAACATCTCCAGATTTGATTAAAAAAACCATTATTCCAAATGTTAATCATGGTGATGGTCTTGTTCCGGCAATGATACAATCGATACAGTTCCTTATAAATCTGAGATCTTCAAATTAAAAATTCAGAAAGCAGTATTTAATAGTACTAATGATTTTGAAAGAATAAATAAGTGGGAAGAAAAAAAGAATTGCCATTGCTCGAAAAAGTCAGGATAACTGATATTGGTGCTGAAGGAAATGCACTGGCAAGAGTTGATAACCTTGTAGTCTTTGTTCCGATGCTCATTCCGGGCGATGTTGTTGATCTGAAGGTTATAAAAAAAAGAAAAAAATATCTTGAAGGAAGGGTATTGAAATTTCATGAATATTCGAGCGACAGGATTGATCCGCGATGCAAACATTTTGGAGTTTGCGGCGGCTGCAAATGGCAGCATCTTCCTTATAATCTTCAGCTTAAATATAAGGAGAAACAGGTAAGGGATAATCTGGTAAGAATTGGGAAAATTGAACTGCCTGAGATAAGTCCTATTATTGGATCACCGGAAGAATACCATTACAGAAATAAGCTCGAGTACACATTTTCTGATAAACGGTGGCTAACTAAGGAGGAGATAGGTTCTGAAAATAAGTTTGAAAAGGAAGGCGCTCTGGGGTTTCATATCCCCGGACTTTTCGATAAAGTACTTGACATAGAAGAGTGTCATCTGCAGCCTGAACCTTCAAATTCTATTAAGAATGCAGTAAGAGCATACTCTCTCAAAAATAACCTTGAATTCTTCAATCTGAGGGAACAGAATGGATTTCTCAGGAATCTGGTGATACGGAATTCTCTTGAGGGCAAAGTAATGGTTATTGTTGTCCTCTTTCATGAAGACATTGAGAAAAGAGAGATGCTGCTTGATTTTATTTCAGCAGAATTTCCACAGATCAGCTCCCTCTGGTATGTAATTAATTCAAAAAGAAATGATTCTCTCAATGATCAGACCCCGGTACTTTATAGGGGAGACGATCATTTATTGGAGGAGATGGACGGCTTAAAGTTTAGAATCGGTCCAAAATCATTCTATCAGACAAATACCAGGCAGGGTCTGGAATTATACCGTGTTGCGCGGGACTTTGCAGGATTGACAGGGAAGGAAGTTGTTTACGACCTGTATACCGGAACCGGGACAATTGCAAATTTCATTGCCGGTTCCGCCAGTAAGGTTATCGGTATTGAATATGTCGATGCAGCAATACAGGATGCCATAATCAATTCAGAAATAAATAATATTCATAATACATTATTCTTTGCCGGGGATATGAAAGATGTTCTCTCTGAGCTCTTTGTCATGGAAAATGGAAAGCCTGATGTAATAATAACCGATCCTCCCAGGGCTGGAATGCATGAAGATGTCGTAAAGACTATTCTTTCAGCTTCCCCTGATAAAATAGTATATGTCAGCTGTAATCCATCGACTCAGGCACGTGATATTCTTTTAATGTCAGATAGTTACATAGTTGTACGGGTAGAGCCTGTGGATATGTTTCCTCATACTCATCATGTTGAGAATGTTGTTCTTCTGGAAAGGAAACAGGATTAAAAATAAAAATATAATAAATTTTGCATTTTATACTTGTTTTCCTACTTTTGTCGCACTTTGAAGGTTTAGACAAACTCATCAGGAGAGATGGGTGAGTGGCTTAAACCAGCAGTTTGCTAAACTGCCGTATGGGAAACTGTACCGGGGGTTCGAATCCCCCTCTCTCCGCACCGCATTAACAAACCCCGCGCCAGCGGGGTTGTTTGTTTTATAGAAGTTCCGAAGAAAGCTTACTTTCTGAGAGAACTGCTGTAAAACAAACATAACCCGACAGGGTTTGTTAATGCGGTGCAAGGTTCTCCCCAAGGGATCACCGAAGGTAATCCCATTACTCAATAAATTGTTTGTTCCTGGCTTTGCCTGGCTCCCCCCGGGGATCAACGAAGTAAATCCCTCAGCTTTGAGAATTCATGAGTATCCAGTATATTTGTCTTACCTGGTAATATGGATTATTCTGATTAACAAGAACCTGTTCCTTCTTCCTATACTTCTGTTATTTGCAATTTCCTGTTCACTCGGGAATAAGAATAAAAATGGAATTTTCGGTAAGGATTCAAATCAGAAAAGAATTTCTGACGATTCATTATTAACTCTTGTTCAGTATCGTACATTTCAGTATTTCTGGGATGGAGCAGAACCTAATTCGGGTATGGCTCGTGAGCGTTTCCATGTTGATGGGTCAGAAAATGAAAAAACTTTGGCAGCAGAAATTGATAAACTTTGGAGAGAAGTTGAATGGAGTTGGTTTACAAAAGGAGGGGAAGATGTATTATACTGGCACTGGTCACCTGAATATGGATGGGATATGAATTTCCCTGTCCGGGGTTATAATGAGTGCCTTATACTATATATATTAGCTGCATCATCTCCAACTTATCCGATTCAAGCGAAAGCATACCATCTTGGTTGGGCTGGAAATGGAGCTATATGTACAAATAGTGGTGAATACGGCTATTCTCTGGCGCTTAAACATAATGTAAATGAGAAATATGGCGGTCCTCTCTTCTGGGCTCATTATTCATATCTGGGTTTGGATCCGCGATTCCTGAAAGATAAATATGCAGACTATTGGCAGGAGAATAAAAATCAGACACTTATTAACTGGAATTGGTGTACTTTAAATCCTAATAAGTTCGCAGGTTACAGCAGTGACTGCTGGGGTCTTACTGCAAGTTATTCTATATCAGGTTATTCTGCGCATTGTCCGGGTGAAAATAATGATCTTGGGGTGATTTCTCCTACAGCTGCTTTATCTTCATTCCCATATACTCCTGAACAATCAATGAATGCTTTAAAACATTTTTATTATGTACTTGGGAATAAAATCTGGGGAGAATATGGTTTCTATGATGCATTCAGTGAACAGCACAACTGGTATCCACAAAGGTATCTTGCAATCGATCAGGGGCCTGCAATAATTATGATTGAAAACTACAGAACAGGTTTACTCTGGAATCTGTTCATGTCATCAAAAGAAATTCAGAATGGATTAAATTTACTTGGTTTTACAACTGACTGATTAATAAAAATGGTTTAAAAGGATAAAATTTTGATATTTATCTAAGATTATTTGGTTTTTGACTTGCTATGTTCCATAATTTTAGTATATTCGCCCCGTGATTTTCTAATAAGACTTTTATTATAAAAGATCGAAATGTTGTTAAATAAACAAAGTATTAAAAAGTTTAAAAAAATGAAGAACAAAGTTTTAATGGGATTAGCTGCTATTGCTATGGTTGCTTTCCTTTCTAGTTGTGGAAAAGTTCCACAGGAAAAAATTGATGCTACTAATGCAGCAATCACAGCTGCACAGACTGCTGAAGCTGGAGTCTATGTGCCCGCTGAACTTACAGCAGTACAGGATTCAATGAAAGCTATTAATGCTGAAGTTGAAGTTCAGAAATCAAAATTATTCAAAAAATTTGGCCCTGTTACACTAAAACTTGACGCTACATTAGCTCTTGCAAATAAAGTTGCTGCTGATGCTGTTGCCAAGAAAGCAGAGGTTAAAAAAGAGGTTGAAACTACATTAACAGACATCAAAGCTGTTATTGAAGAGAATACCGCTCTCATGAAAAAAGCTCCTAGAGGAAAAGAAGGTGCTGCTGTTCTTGAGCAAATGAAAACCGAAATGGCTACAATTGAAGCTTCTGTTGCTGAAGCTCAGGGTTTGTACGACAAAGGTTCTTTCTTAGATGCAAACAATAAAGTTAAAGCTGCTAAAGAAAGAGCAGTAGGTATCAATACCGAACTTAAAGATGCTATCGCTAAAGTAAAAGGTGGCAAAGCAAAACCAGCAGCTAAGAAATAATACTCGATAAGTTTTAGCTTATTTATATTGAAACCCCGGGAATTTCCCGGGGTTTTTTTAAAATAGTCTCAGATACATGAGGAAAAACTGGAGAGATTTATTGATTTTCGCTGCAATTGCAGTGTCTGTTCCACTGACTATAATTATTTTAGTAAGCTTAACTCCTGATCCTCCTGTCGGACAAGTAGATTATGCCAGAGAAATCCTTTCAAAGGCAGGAACAAGCGGAGCTAATATGTATTCTAAAAAGCTTTATACCCAGGCGAAAAATTACTATGATTCTGCCATGGTAAACTGGAAAAATGAAAACAAGAGATTTATTTATTTCAGAGATTATGAAAAGGTTGCTTTTTTTGCAGACCTTTCTGCAAAAAAGTCTACTGAGGCTGCAAATAATTCAGTTAGCAGTTCATCCAACCTGATAATTAAACTGAAACAAAAAATAACTACTCTTAACGATCTTGTAACAGAAATAAATACTCTTTTTACAACTTATCCCCTTTCTTCTGAAGTAAGAAACCGTATCTCAAATGGAAAAATGCTGCTTGAGGAAGGCGAAATTGCCTATAAAAAGGGCCAGTATATGGTGGCCAACAAAAAAATCACTGATTCTGAATATCTTCTCACTGCATCCTATGATAATGCTACCTCAAATCTGAAGAACTACTTCAAATCTTATTCAACCTGGAAAAACTGGGTTTATAAAACATTGAACGAATCGAAAATAAATCGTGATTATTCAATAATTATTGATAAATTTTCACGAAAATGCATTGTCTATCATAATGGGGCAAAAAAATATGAATTTGAAACTGAATTGGGTAAAAACTGGGTCGGTGTCAAAAGAGTAAAAGGTGATAATGCAACTCCGGAGGGTATGTACAAGATCACAAAAAAAATGGACAGCGGAAAGACAAAATATTATAAAGCTTTGTTAATTGATTACCCTAATGATGAGGATAAAGCACGTTTCAGAGCTGAGGTTGAGCACGGTACTCTTCCTTCATCTGCAAAGATCGGTGGTTTGATAGAGATCCATGGTAACGGAGGAAAAGGAATAGATTGGACAGAAGGATGCATTGCCTTAAGTGATAGGGATATGGATGTCGTTTTTAAAATTGCAAAAGGAGGTACTCCTGTTACAATAGTAGGATCGATGTTAGAACTTCATGATGTTTTAGAAAGGTAAATTATCTGACATGGAAAATGATGAGATAATAAATGATGGTTTACAACCTAAGATAAAAAAAAGTGCTGTTGAGACTGTTCCTCCCGATAGTGAGAATCTAATTGAAAAACCGGATGAGAAGAATGGTTTTTCCTGGATTTGGAAGAGCCTTTTAATCATAGTTTCAACAATCATCATTTTTATTTTCCTTCTTATTTTCGTTATTTACTTTGTTCCTGGTTTTCAGGAAATATATTCCGGTAAGACTACTAAAGTATCAGACAGTACTGATATAAGAAAGGATGCCAGTTATAAAAAGCAAACAGGGCTCATAACAAAAGATATTCAGCGTCTCTCAAGAAAGTATGCCACATATACTTCAGGTCAGACATATATTGTTATAAATACTACTCTTAATCGTTTTTTTCTGTATTCCAATAAGAAACTTATCAGGGAAGGATCATGCAGTACGGGGAGTTACAAAAGGTTATTAACTGCCGGAGGTAAAAGCTGGACATTTAAAACCCCACGTGGAAAGTTTTCGATAACTGGAAAAAGAACAAATCCGGCCTGGCATAAACCTGATTGGGCTTTTATTGAAGAAGGAATACCGGTTCCCCCAAAGGATTCACCCTTAAGATGGGAAGCTAATGTTCTGGGTGATTATGCGATGGATCTGCAGGATAGCTATATGATTCACGGTACAATCTATAAACGTCTGCTTGGCATGGCTGTAACTCATGGCTGCGTCAGGTTAAATGATGCGGATCTTGAAGTAGTTTATACCACCCTTAATATTGGATCGAAAGTATTTATTTTCTGATAAATGAATTAAATGGAAACAGAAGTTGTTACTAAAAGATCCGGGATAAGAATAGTCCTTATAATACTGATCCTTTTGATTTGTTCATTTATAATTTACTTTTCTGTAATGTCGGCAATGGCTCCTGCCAGGAAGTTGGAGATTATTAAAAACGAGCTTAATTCAAAACATAATGATCAGAATTCAATTGACAATAAAATTCTAACTGATTCAGCTTATAGTAAATTGTTAAAAGAGAAATCGTTTCTTCAATCCCGCATAGTAATGGCTGAGAGCGATTCGATTTACCTTATAATAGATCTCTCCGACAGTTCAGCAAATCTGGAGATAAGCGGAATTGTGGTTCATGCTGCGAAAATTAGTGACATAAAGGCCAGTAAAATTCTATTGAAAGGTGATGAGAGCGTTATATATTCAAGATTGGCTACCCCTTTCAAAATATCGGGATCAACAGGAACAATAAAAAGAGATCCGATTTTAGTTAAAATGGCTCCAAAAGATACCTCGGAGTACATACCCGATACCCCACCGGATACATCGCTTAATGAACCTGTTAATTATATTCTGGAAACGACTGACGGAACCAGGATATATGTTTATCAGGAGGAAAACGAAAAAAGGAGCGACCAGATGAGCCAGTTTGTCTTCGACACTAAAGATAAAGTGCAAAATGCAATAAGTTCGCTGAAGAGCGTGATTGCTTTTAAAGTTCCAGATTATCATCTGTTTATAAAAATCAAGATTCCCCGGGCAGATGCAAAAATCATCTACAGGGCTCTTCCCAAAACTGGTCAGGTAGCTGTCTTCTGGTAGCGTTACTATCTGAATTTCTTATTCCTTTTCCCTTCGTGTTACTTTGTGATGTACATAGTGTCACCTTGTGGTTAATGGATTTATTCTTTTTTATTAAGATTATACAACTTGTCAAAAAAAAATGTAGGTTTGGAGTAGACACTTTTACATAACCTATACCTACATGGGAAGATTTACCGGCGTTATTGGAATCATTGTTATTCTGGGACTTGCATTCTTATGGTCGAATAACCGCAAAAAAATTAATTATCGTGTTGTCCTGGTGGGATTGGGATTACAGGTAGCTCTTGCAATTTTCATTCTTAAAGTACCTATTGGCCAGGATATATTTTTCTGGCTTGGAAAAGCTATTAACAAGCTTCTCGATTTTTCCAAAGCGGGAGGGCTATTTGTTTTTGGAGATCTGACGAAAGTTACTCAGATACTGCCTGAAGGTATTGTGAAGAGCGGTATTTTCCTTTTTATATTATTACCGACTATAATTTTTGTCTGTGTCCTTGTTGCTATGGCATATCATGTCGGAATTATGCAAAGGGTAGTTGCAGTAATTGCTCGTTTTGTTCATTGGGCAATGAGAGTAAGCGGTAGTGAAGCATTGTCGAACGTAGCGAGCGCCTTTGTTGGTCAGGTGGAAGCACAGATAATGATCCGACCCTATCTTTCGGGAATGACAATGTCGGAGCTTCTTGCCTCTATGACAGGGAGTATGGCATGTATCGCCGGGGGTGTAATGGCCGTTTATATCTCAATGGGAGTACCTGCTTCATATCTTCTGGCAGCGAGTCTTATGGCTGCCCCCGGGGCATTGGTTATTGCAAAGATTGTCTTCCCCGAAACAGAAGAATCTCAGACAAAGGGTGTGGTAAAACTTGAAGTAAAAAAAGAACATTCAAATATAATGGATGCCATCTCAGCAGGTGCAAGCGATGGTATGAAGATTTCCATAAATGTGATCGCTATGCTTATTGGAGTTATTGCCCTTATTGCACTTGTTGATGCACTTTTAGGATATTTTGGCCATTTCCTTTCATGGATAGGCTTGTCGCTTAATGCACTTGGATTGAATGTTGATAATCTACGGCTTAAGGATGTTGTGGGTGCATTTTTCAGCCTGTTTGCAATAATAATGGGTGTGCCTCCTTCAGAATCAATTCATGTTGGTTCATTAATGGGTACAAAAATGGTAATCAATGAATTTGTTGCATATTCTGACCTTACTCCAATGATACATCAGGGATTACTGAGTGCGAAATCTGTTGTCATAGCCAGCTTCGCACTTTGCGGATTTGCCAATTTCAGTTCTATAGCCATACAATTGGGAGGAATAGGAGTGCTGGTCCCGGAAAGGAAATCCGATCTTGCAAGACTTGGATTCAAAGCAATGATCTGCGGAACGATGGCATCGTATATTTCAGCTTCCCTGGCCGGGATACTTCTGTAATAGATTTTCACTGATATAATTCAGGGTTATACTTACATAACCTGCCTGTCTGCTGAACTTTCTTGTTCAGGAGCCATCTCATGGTTACCTTTGTTCATTATACTGATGAAGTATAAAATGAAACGGTTACAAATCTAAATATGCACTATGATTATCAAAGAAAATATAGCTCTCAGCGAAAACGGATTTGTTTTCAACCCTTCCACAGGTGACTCTTTCACTCTTAATAATACCGGAAAAGAAGTTTTGATGATGATCAAAGACGGAAAAAATCTCAGTCAGATTGCAGATTTGATGCTAGTCAGATACGATGCTGACAGAGTTACTATTGAAAGATACCTTGAGGATTTTTTGAATGATTTGAGTCTGAATAACCTCATGGAGGAATAATCATGACAGCTCTGCGCAAAGTAACGGTTGCAGTAACCGGACTTAATAATATCGATAGTCCGGGACCAGGGATTCCTGTAATCCGTGGCTTAAAGGAATCAAAGGAATTTGATCTCAGGATAATAGGATTAGCATACGAGCATCTCGAGCCGGGAATATATATGAGCGATCTGGTTGATAAGACCTATATGATTCCTTATCCGGCAGAAGGAAAGGACGTCTTGTTTAATAGACTTGTTGAGATTTATCAGAAGGAGAAGCTTGATGCTATTATTCCGAATTTTGATGCTGAACTATTTTCATTTATTAAGCTTGAAAAGAAACTTGAAGAATCAGGTATCAAAACATATTTGCCTTCGCTTGAGCAGTTTGAAGAGCGGAACAAATCAAATCTTCCGGCTTACGGGGAAAAATATGGTGTCAATGTCCCGTCTGGAACAGAAGTGTTTAGTATTTCGGATCTGGATAATACCCTGAAATCAATGAATTATCCGGTTATGATCAAGGGTAAATATTATGACGCATTTAAGGCTTTCTCTCTGGAACAGGCTGTAAGCTATTTTACAAATATGTCGGAAAAATGGGGGCTTCCTGTTATTGTCCAGGAATTTATCAGGGGAACTGAGGTGAATGTTATTGCCCTGGGAGATGGTAAAGGGAATTTAATAGCTGCAGTCCCAATGCGCAAGCAGTATATAACTGATAAAGGAAAAGCATGGGGCGGTATAACCATCGATGATAAATCTATGCTCGATCTGGCAAAAAAAATTATTTCGAAAACAAAATGGAAGGGCGGAATGGAGCTGGAGCTTATCAGAACTACCGACAATAAACTTTATCTTCTGGAGATTAACCCGCGTATTCCGGCATGGGTATACCTTGCAGTCGGAGCTGGTCAGAATATTCCGGAAGCACTCCTTAAACTGACCTTGGGCATGGATGTTAAACCATACACAAAATATGATTTCGGCAAAATGTTTGTAAGGTATTCGTATGATATGATTGTTGATCTGGAGCTTTTCTCAAGACTGACAACTACCGGGGAACTATAAGTAAGAATGGTATAATGGGAAAAAGAAATAATGCCAAAGTATTAATTATAAATGATTTAAATATAAGATATGGCAAAGCTGATTTTTGAAAGGCCAACAATAACCAGATTAACACCTGGCGTTCCTTCGAAACACGGTGTGGGAACAGCGATTGCCCCAATGCCATTAATTGAGGGTATAAAAGTAGACGACCTGATGGATAAGTATGGATCTCCTCTTTCCATATTCTCAGAACGAACAATACAAAAAGGGATGGAGGATATTAAGAGAGCTTTTAGCATTAGATATCCTAAAGTACAGATGGCCTGGAGTTACAAAACAAATTATATGGATGCCATCTGCAGAATTTTTCACAAAGAAGGATCATGGGCCGAAGTTGTATCTGGTTTTGAGTACGAAAAAGCTTTACGGAATGGGGTTAGAGGTGAAAATATAATCTTTAACGGTCCGGCAAAAAATGCTGCTGAACTTGAGAAGGCTGTTCGAAACGGTTCATTCATACATATTGATCATCTCGATGAGCTATATCTATTATCGGATGTTTGTCACAGGCAAAACCTTGAAGCAAGGGTGGCAGTCAGGGTAAATATGGATATTGGAATTTATCCTAAATGGGACAGGTTCGGACTGAACTATGAGAATGGTGAAGCGTGGGATGTAATAAATCGCATTATGATTAACCCTAAGATGAAACTTATGGGGTTACATACACATATCGGAACCTATATCATGAGCACAGATGCATACAGGATTGCTGCAACAAAATTAGCTGACCTTGCTTGTAATATAGCTCAGAAATTCGATCATTATATCTCATATATCGATATGGGAGGTGGATTTGCCTCAAAGAATACTCTTCGCGGAGCATTTCTTTCCGGTGAAGATACAACTCCTTCTTTTGATGAATATGCTGAGGCTATAACTTCAGCAATAATCAATTCTCAGATAAAACCCGATAAGCTCCCAACACTTATCCTGGAAACAGGACGAGCACTTATCGATAACGCAGGTTTCACAACTGGTTCGGTAATCGCCAATAAACGATTGTCCGACAGCAGACGGGCTACAATAGTCGATGTTGGGGTAAACCTTCTTTTTACATCATTCTGGTACGATCATAAAATCCATCCTGTCAACAGTCACTCAGGATTAGTGGAAGAGACAACTATTTATGGACCTTTATGCATGAATATAGACGTTATCAGACCTTCACTCATGTTTCCTGCACTGAAAAGCGGTGACAGATTTGTAATTACCAGAACAGGTGCCTATAACACCACCCAGTGGATGCAGTTTATCACTTACAGACCTAATGTTATTTTAATAGATCATAACAGAGAGGTACATGTTATAAGAAAGGGAGAGACGCTTGAGGATATTTCACATAATGAGGAGATTCCGGAGTATTTGAAATAGGGTGTATGGCGTATACTGTAAGCTGTTTACCAAATAATAAATTTACCGAGAACTAATGACCAAAACCGAAACACTATCAGATTTTACAAAAGGAGTACTCCGAAGCTACTCTCAGATATTCTTTTCAGATAATTATTGGTTTGCCATTCCTCTTGTACTGGTATCATTCCTGGATATATCAGCCGGTCTTGCAGGACTGCTGTCTGTACTTACCGCAAACATTGCAGCTTCAATACTGAAGTTTGATAAACTAACTACTGCCAAAGGTTTTTATGGTTTCAACAGTCTGCTGGTCGGACTTGGATTAGGGTACTTCTACGAATTGACGATTGTAATTGTTGTCATTGCAATAATTGCCGGATTTCTGACACTGCTGATCACAATTGCTTTTCAGGGGATCTTAGGTAAATACTATCTTCCATATCTCTCTATTCCTTTTGTGTTGAGCTTGTGGATAGTATTAAGTGCCGGTGGCATGTTAAACGGAACAGAAGATAATCAGAGTGGGGTATATATCCTGAATAAACTATTCATAATCGGAGGGCATCCCCTCGTGACTCTGCATCAATGGATAGTGGGTAAGATGCCATCAAACTTTATTAACAGCTACTTCCTCTCACTTGGCGCAATCTTCTTTCAGTACAACGTTTTTGCAGGATTTGTTGTAGCAATTGCATTGCTCCTCTATTCGAGGATTGCATTTACCCTTTCTTTGCTGGGTTATAGTGTAGCGTGGCTGGCATACTCTTTTTTTGGAACCGACATGACACTAATAGGTTATAGCTACATCGGATATAATTTTATCCTTGGAGCTATTGCTGTTGGAGGATATTTCTACATACCATCAAGACAATCATATTTCTGGGCATTTGCGATAACTCCTATTACCGCATTGGTTTCAGCCGGTTTATTTGTTTTGCTTAAGCCTTTTAATCTTTCACTATTATCGCTTCCTTTCAATCTGGTTTTACTGACTTTTATCTACTCACTCAGGTTCAGAACAGTTCACGGTAAGTTCAGAGAGGTTTTGATTCAGGAGGGAACACCTGAGCGAAATCTCTATTCATATCAGAGTTTTACCCAACGGTTTCCAAATTTTGGCTGGCTGCAGATTAAACTGCCCTTTTTAGGAGAATGGTATATTAGTCAGGGTCAAAATGGTGATGACACACATAAAGGGGAGTGGTCAGATGCCTGGGATTTTGTTATCGTGAACAGTGAATCATCACAATTTACTGATGATGGTAATTTTTCGAATGACTACTACTGTTTTGGTCAGAGTATTATTGCCCCTGCCGATGGAACAATTGTTATTGCCGAGGATGGGATAGAAGATAATAAAATCGGTGATGTTAATACAGTCAAAAACTGGGGAAATACTATAATTATCAAACATGCTGAAGGGTTATACTCAAAACTTTGCCATCTTCAGAAGGGCTCCATTCAGGTAAAAGTTGGTGATAATGTCATTTATGGTCAGATTATTGGCAAAGTGGGAAATTCCGGACGTTCACCCTATCCGCATCTTCATTTTCAGCTTCAGGCAACACCATATATTGGCTCAAAAACTTTAAGGTACCCATTGTTTGTTTACATGGAAGACGGAAAAGAAATAAGGACTTATAGTTATCCTTCAAAAGGCAGCAGGATAAAATCGGTGGATGAGAATTCACTTCTTAAAAAAGCATTCAATCTTATGCCTGGGACAAAACTAAACTGGACCATCAGAACTTTAAATGGTTCTGAAAAAGTCACATGGGAAGTTTTAACAAATTCTTACAATAATTCATATATTCATTGTCAGGCTACAAAATCTTCAGCATGGTTTAAGTATGATGGAGTTAACTTCTGTTTCACTCATTTTGAAGGTGACCGTAAATCCTTGCTATATGCTTTCTACCTGGCAGCATTTAAGGTTCCTCTTGTAAATACTGATAGTTATATTTCAACTGATTATCTTCCTGTAAATCATACTTATAATAGATGGAGACTCTTTCTCCATGATTTTACATCACCATTTTTCATGTACCTTAAAGCAAGTGTTGAAGTAAAAATGATAACAATTGGTTCTGAGTTTGATCCGGACAGAGTTGAATACAGTTCAAAGCTTTCAGGTCGCTCATTTAACAGGTTGATCTGGACCAAAAACTACCATCTTGTTGTCAATAGTGATAATAGTTTACGGTTTATTAATCAACAATCAGATTTAGAAGCTTTATGCGAACCCTACTAATTATTACTGCACTCCTCGTAGCTTTTTCATATGCTTTGTCAGGACAAAGTGATTTCAGGACACTGGACAGGCAATCGTATGATTATTTCTTAAAAGGTGATTATAGAAATCTGAAAAGAACTGCAGATACAATGATGACTCATGGGGTGGACTACTATTACTTACGGTTAAGGTTGGGAATTCTTGCATATGATAAGCAGATATATTCCAGAGCTTTGACAGATTTAACAAAAGCAATAGATTTTAATTCCACCGACACAGTTTCCAGGGAACTTATCTATAAAAGTTATCTGCTATCAGGCAGAAGAGCAGATGCAAATTTATATCTTGAATCTATTCCTTTGAATAAAAGAAACAATACTCTTAAAAAATCTGCAATTCCTATTTCTTCTGAATTCAATGTCGGATCATCTTTTTCTCTCAATGATGTAGTTCTTTATAGTTCGAATAGTCTAAACTATGAAGCAGTTAAGAACAGTTTGGGCATAACTGCAGGAGGTGAAACATTTTTCTTAAACAGATTTAAAGCAACTTACGCTTTTACCAACTTCCGAAAATCAGAAACAGTTTACTCACCTTCTGATCCTGCAGGGACTGATCTTAATTTTGTTCAGAACCAGATATATACCAAACTAACAGGGTCAGTTTTCCCGGGATGGGATTTCTCAGCTTTTGGTCACATTGCTTTATATTCTGATGTTATCAAAGTAGGAGCTATGGGTAAAAAAGTTTCAACAAATCAGCAGCAAACAGAGTGTTTGGGAGGTGTGGGAATCTCAAAAAATGGATGGAGAATCCGTGGAGGAGCTAATATATCTTTCAGTAATTTTGGTAATTCAACTCAGATAAGAGGTGAGGGATATTTTACATTGCTTCCATCTGGAAATCTGAATCTGTATCTTACCTCAGGGTGGATGGGACAAAACGATATTAACTGGGGAGGCACTTATCAGGTCAGTCAGGAGGTTGGTTTTAAAATATTAAAATCGCTATGGATGGAAAACGGAGTGGTCATAGGCAATTCATTTCTTTATGCCAGAAATCAGGGATATATGATAAATAACTCATTCCAGATACCAGCCCTGACTATTTATTCCAACCTCATCATTTTGGCATGGAAGCATTTTAACCTTTCGGTAACACCATATTATTCGCAAACGAACGTTTATTCCTGGGATCTGAATGCATATGCGAGGACTAACAAATTGACTAATAATGTATTTGGCGGATCAATTAAACTAATTTTTAAACACTGATATTTATGAAAAGAACAGCACTTACAGCAATTTTTGTTTTTTCAGTCCTGGCATCATTAGCGCAGGATTATACCAAATTAACAGCGGCATTCAGCGACAGTTATGCTAAAGAAAAATCAGGGAAATATGCTGAAGCGGTAACTGTTTTAAAAGCATATTATGACGCTAACTCTTATGAATTTAATCTGAGACTTGGCTGGTTGACTTATCTGCAAGGACAATTTTCAGAATCAACCGGTTACTACAATAAGGCAATAGAACTTATGCCATATGCTATTGAACCACGTCTTGGAGCAATTCTACCTGCATCATCTCTTGGGAACTGGGATATAGTTATTGCTCAGTATAATAAGATTCTCGCAATTGATCCTAATAATACGGTTACCCTTTACCGTTTGGGGCTTATATCATATGATAAGAAAGAATATACTCTGGCCTACCAGCTCTTTGAAAAGGTTGTGAATCTTTATCCGTTTGATTACCAGAGTGTGCTGATGCTGGCCTGGACAAATTACAGACTGGGAAAAACACGGGAAGCAAAAATACTCTTTAATAAGGCCTTGCTTTATTCACCTGATGATGCTAGCGCTAAAGAAGGGCTGGGACTGATAAAATAATGGCACACGACAAACGACGTCCGACTAAGGGAAGAAAAGTGGTTTTCCGTGAGTCGTGAGTCGTGCACCGTATAAGAAAAGTAGTAAGTAGTATGTAGTAAGCAGTAAGTAGACATGCACAATAAAAGACTTAAATATTCAGAGATAATCCTTATCATCTTCGTGTGGCTGGTACTGCTTTTCACTCCAATACTCTTCAGAGAAGATATTTACAGTCCGATCCGGCGAAGTGTATTAATGCAGATACAGATTCTTGTCCCCCTGTTGGTAGTGTTTCTGATTAACAGGTTCATGCTGGTCCCCAAATTGCTATTCAGGGGTAAGCAGGCTTATTTTATTGTATCAGTACTTGGGATAATAATTCTGTTTACGGCAGGTTCCTACATTTATGACACAAAAATCAAAAGTGTTCCGCCACCTGAAGTCCCATTGGTAGCCGACCAGATTAAAACACCTCCTTATGCATTTCCAGGGGGTGTGGATACTTTTGGAAACCTCCGTCCTGCCTCTTCCAGGCAGCAACGACCAATACCTCCCTTTGCCAACTTCCTGATATTATCTGTACTTGTTGTCGGGTTTGATACCGGTTTGCGGTCAGGACTCAGAGGAATAAACATTGAGAATGAAAAAGTTAGGCTTGAAAAAGAAAATGTTGCTTCGCAACTAGTGTTGCTTCGCAACCAGGTTAGCCCTCATTTCTTAATGAATACTCTGAATAATATTCATTCTTTAATTGATATAAATACCGAGGAAGCCAAAGAGGCGATAATTAAATTATCAAAAATGATGAGGTATTTACTATATGAAACTGAAACAGAAAAAACAACATTAAAGAAGGAAATAGAATTTCTTGAAAGTTATATTAAACTTATGAAATTAAGATTTAATGAGAGTGTAAGAATAACATTGAATCTTCCAACCGTTATTCCCGATAAAACAATACCTCCGTTTATTTTTACTTCACTGATTGAGAATGCATTTAAGCATGGGATAAGTTACAAGGATGAATCTTTCATCAACATTGATATGGTGGTAGGTAATGACAGACTTATCCTTGTAGTTAAGAACAGTAAAACAGATAATATTCAGAATGATGAATTTTCAGGGATTGGAATAGAGAACACAAGGAAAAGACTGGAGTTACTTTATGGAGCTGACTACCACCTGGATATAATCGACAATAAGGATTTGTTTACGGTAAACCTTTCAGTCCCGATATGATAAGATGTATCGCTATAGATGACGAGCCTCTCGCATTACGGCAGATCGCTGCCTATATTGAGAAAACTCCTTTTCTTGAGCTTGCCGGACTGTGTGAAAGCGCCATGAAAGCTATGGAAGTCTTAAGTAGCACACATGTTGATCTTATGTATGTTGACATCAATATGCCTGATCTTAGCGGGATGGATTTCGTTAAGACCCTTGAGAACCCGCCTATGGTTGTTTTTATTACTGCCTATAGTGAATACGCATTGGAAGGTTTCAGTGTCAATGCTATTGATTATCTTCTGAAACCAATTGGATACATCGATTTTTTAAAGTCAGCTAATAAAGCAAGGAAAAGCTTCAAAACCGTAATTCAGGAAACGAAAACAAAAGATTCTGGCAGAGACTATCTCTTTGTAAAATCCGGATATAAAATTGTGCGCATAAGTATCAATAACATAGTTTTTATAGAAGGGAAAAGAGAATATGTAAGTATTCATTTTTCAACCGGAAAGACGTTGATGCCATTAATTAGTTTAAGAGTTCTTGAAGAACAACTCCCCTCTGATAGATTCATGAGAGTACACCGTTCTTATATAGTTAATCTGTCTAAAATAGTTACTATAGATCACTCCAGGATAGTTTTTGAAGGGAAAGCCGATATCCCTGTTAGTGATCAGTATAAAGACAATTTTCTCAAATATATTACTTCCCATTCTCTTGGATGAAATCATCTCTTATTCCTGCTAATTCTTTCTTAAAAAATGAAATAATCTCAAAATCAAGTATATTTACTTTCACTTATCAAATACAATATGATCAGGTGCATAGCAATAGATGACGAACCGCTAGCGTTAATGCAGATTGCCAGCTACATTAAGAAAACTCCTTTTCTGGAGTTGGCCGGGCAGTGCCAGAGTGCGTTGAAAGCAATTGAGGTTTTAGAGACCATACCTGTCGATCTGATGTTTGTTGATATTAATATGCCCGATCTGAGCGGAATGGATTTCGTTAAAACAATCGAGAATCCTCCAAAGATCGTATTTGTCACAGCATCAACAGAATATGCTTTAGAGGGCTTCAGGGTTGACGCTATTGATTACCTTCTTAAACCAATCAGTTACGTTGATTTTTTAAAGTCAGCCAATAAAGTGAAATCATGGTTTGATGCTCATCAACAGAAGGCAGATGAAGTTCGAAGTAACAAAGAATTTCTCTTTATCAAATCAGATTACAAACTACTCAGAATCAACTTTGATGACATTAAATATATCGAGGGTATGAGCGAATATATCAGGATTCATCTTACCAACGACAAACCTGTGATGACGCTTCTGGGTATGAAAGCTATTGAGGATCAGTTACCTTCAGATCGTTTCATGAGAGTACACAGGTCGTATATTGTCAACCTCACCAAGATCTCGGTCATAGAAAGAAACCGTATTATTTTTGACGGAAGTGTATACATTCCTGTAAGCGATCAATTTAAAACAAAATTTCAAAGCTATATAAACAAGAACTTTTTGACGTAGAGTAAAATTTTTAGTCTTTCTTTCATGGTTACATAGTGAAATCTTACTATTCTCTGACAATGAAAACAACTTGTTTCTAATTTTGTTATACTTATATGTCCATTCAAAAAACAAAATCAGTGAGAATTGCTTCAATCATTTTCCTCTTGACTCTTCCAACCCCATCTGCTATTGCGCAACAATCTGATTCACTTACCAATGACAGGTTTTCAATTCACTCACAGACTACTGTAATTAACCAGATTAAACCTTCTTTTAGCGCAAAATATTCAGGCGATAATAGTCTGACAACTAATCGGGAGAGCAAGACTTCCATTACTTCGACTCTTTATCTTGGCGTACGATTATGGCAAGGGGCAAGCTTATTCATTAATCCGGAAATTGCCGGAGGATCCGGACTTAGCGGAGCCTTAGGAATTGCAGCAGCGACAAATGGAGAGACATTCCGAATTGGTGATCCCGCACCACAGATATATCTGGCACGACTTTTTTACAAACAAATTATTGCACTTACTTCAGCTAAAACATATCAGAAAAGCGACTTCAACATTATTGGAGATCATCTGCCTGACAAGTACCTTGCTATTACTTTTGGTAAAATTAGTATAGCTGACTTTTTTGACAGAAATAAATTCAGTCACGACCCAAGAAATCAATTCATGAGTTGGGCATTAATGGATAACGGTGCCTGGGACTATCCTGCCAATACGCGTGGCTATTCACCAAGCCTTGTTTTTGAATATGTTACGAAAAAATATGAGCTTCGTTACGGAATATCACTTGTTCCATTGACTGCTAACGGAAATACTATGAACTGGGCTATCTCAAAATCAGTTTCAAATACAATTGAATATACTCATCTTCACTTAATGAAAAATCAGCCTGGAGCCATACGCCTTTTGGGCTTTTTCACTACTACCGATATGGGCAATTACCGGCAGAGTATTGCTTTAAGTCCTCTAAATCCGAATATTACAGACACAAGGAAATACGGAAATACAAAATTTGGTTTTGGGATCAATGCCGAACAAAATATCACAACTGATTTAGGATGCTTTTTCAGAACAAGCTGGAATGACGGGAACAACGAAACCTGGGTTTTTACTGAAATTGATCGGAGTTTAAGTGCAGGACTAACCATGACAGGACAACGTTGGAAGAGAGACAACGATAATTGTGGAATCGCATTTGTAGTATCCGGGATTTCAAATCCACATAAGGATTATTTAAAAGCCGGAGGGAAAGGATTTATACTAGGGGATGGAAATTTAACTTATGCCTGGGAGAAATTAGCAGAAATTTATTATTCGGCAGAATTGGTAAAAAATCGTCTTTATCTTTCCGGTACTTATCAGTTTCTTTTAAACCCCGGCTATAACAGTGACAGACAGGGACCTGTAAATATATTTTCAATAAGGCTTCATTCAGTTATCTAAAGCCAATACAAATAATTGGGTCACTAACTCGACATGGATAACTAATAAATTCACTACAGTTTGATTCAGGTATAATCTTTTCTGATTTTTTGTACATTGCAGTAGAGTT
>JANXXP010000243.1 GCA_025350595.1 Bacteroidota bacterium | reverse complement strand
AACTGATATTATTTCATAATCTTTTGCAAAGATGAAAATGTAGTATATATTTGCAGTCGATTTTTGGGGGTTTAGCTCAGCTGGTTCAGAGCATCTGCCTTACAAGCAGAGGGTCGGCGGTTCGAACCCGTCAACCCCCACAACACAAAACCGGTCGCGACAGCAACTGGTTTTTCTTTTTTAAGGCGATTACTTTTGGTGAACCCGCACTCTGCTCGATTCCTTACTAGTACTCAGAATACCAAGGCATTGTCTTGTTCTGTATGAATACATAGAGGTTGAACTTTGTTTGATCTGTCAAAAATGATCATTATATGACAGATTATGTTTTTACTGTCAAACTATGTATGATTATTCTTAAAGATGTCAGAAAATAGATATTTATGACATATAGTTACTTTAATTGTCATATTTGTGATATATTTGACAAAAACAATTAATAATGTCAAAACAGATACCATACGACAGGAACCAGCCTTTTAATCTGCTTCCGTTGTTACCCCCTCCGGATGACAAAGTTATTACTATAGAAATTCTGCAAGCCGTTAACAAAGCAAACAAAGCCTTAGCAGAACTAAAAGGCCTCGCGAAGAAACTTCCCAATCAATCGATGTTTGTTAATACAATAGCATTAAGAGAAGCAAAAGCCAGTACTGAAATAGAAAACATATTCACAACTAATGACGAACTTTATAAAGTGCTCTCAGGAAGCGACGAAGGATTAAAAGGAAATGCAAAAGAAGTACTGAGATATCGTCAGGCACTGTGGAAAGGTTTTAGTATCATAAATTCAACAGGAGAGTTCAGTATAGATATGATGCAAGTTATTTATCAGGAAATCAAAGAAGTACAAGACGGGATACGTCCGCCCCAGACTGAAACAACAATAAAGAAAAGAGGCAGTGGTATGCTGGGGGGCACGGTGGTTTATACTCCGCCAAGAGGAGAAAACGTTATTAAAGAAAAGCTTGACAATCTAATTGATTATTTGAACGATGATAAAAAATATACACATGACTCATTGATAAAACTAGCAGTTTCACACTATCAATTCGAAGCGATACATCCATTCAGAGATGGAAATGGACGAGCCGGAAGAATCTTAGCCATCCTGCTTATGATTCAAAAGAAGTTACTTGATGTTCCCATTCTTTATTTAAGTGCTTATATCATTGAAAATAAAGATGATTACTATGCTTATCTGAACAACGTTACTTCTTTGAGAAACTGGAAAGGATGGATCCTTTACATTCTTAAGGCTGTAGAGGAAACGTCGATATATACTATAAATAAAATAAATGAAATTGACAATTTATTTCAAAAAACCAATCAGTTAATACAATTAAAACTGCCTCATATCCGAAAAGAGACAATAGAAAAGATCTTTGAACAACCATATATTAGTCCAAAGAAACTTCTTGGGAAGGACATTAAAAGTTTAAATACCTCAAAGAAGTATTTACGTCAAATGGAGAAGTTGGGGATAATGGCTCCAAAGAAAGCAGGGAAAGAAATTATCTATGTTAATCTTGACCTTTTCAACTTGCTTTCCGAAACGTAAACTTCGGACTTCCGACTCCGGACTTCTTTCAGCCGCCGAAGCTTCAGCGAAGGTGACCGTCTTCCTGATTTTTTCATCAAAATAAATCTGTCATTCAATCGGTAAATACCGGCATTAGTCAAAATCAAATTATTTCCCCTCTTTTATTTGCAACCTTTTCATCTGATTTCAGTACAAATGATTAAAGGGAAAAATTAAAGCAACCAAATAGACTGATAATAAGTCTTATTAAAGTGTTTAAAACACTTATAAAATAAAGTGTTACAAGTGTTTAAAAAATGTATATATTCGCTTTTGCGAAAAGGTGAGATGAATATCTGAAGTTCATATGGAAAAACTATATGCTTTGGATAGATAATTATTTGATAGCCTGACCGATGAAATTATTTAAGAAATATTTTGAACCAGAATATATGGAACGTAAAAATCCACTAACCAAAACAATTTTGATTTTACCTTCTTCTTTAAATGGATTGGCTAATTCAAAGCTTGCCATGGAGGAAGTTAGTAATTCTTTCAAATTGCCTGTAAAAAGAGGAATCAAGACTTGGGGCTTGGTTATATTATTTTTTATTTTAACTAACAGTTTATCATTTGCTGCTATAAAGACATGGCAACTTGCAGGTGCTGGATCGTGGGCTACTCCAGCAAACTGGTCAGGTGGAACAGTTCCTCTTCCTAATGATGATGTAGTTATTAATCTGACTGCAGCCGGTATTATATCAAATATCCCTACAATTACTCTCAATTCTATAAGTATAGGTGGTACTGCAAATGTTATTTTGACGAGTGCAGCAGGCTCAATAATTACAATCAATAATACCAACGCAACGTCCGCTCTGTCTCTTATTGCCGGAAGGACACTGACCCTTGGTGGAGCCACTGCTGCAACTGCAGTAAATGTTACATTTCAGGCAATTACAACAGCTACAAATATAGCCGGGACGCTAATAAATACGGCCGCCAATACAATTGCGGATAACGGGAACACAATAACAATACAAGGTAGTATTACAAACAACGGAACTCATTCAGGGGCTGGAAAGATATACTTTAACGGAGGTGCAGGTGCACATGCAATAACAGGTGCCACTTGTTCATTCGGGAATCTTGAGCTGGATGATACTTTTGGTGCAACAATTACCGGGTCAGGCACAACAACAATCAGCGGAAACTTAACAATTACTCAAGGGACCCTTACACTTAACGCATTCACAACAGGATTTGC
>JANXXP010000268.1 GCA_025350595.1 Bacteroidota bacterium | reverse complement strand
TCAAAAAATCTTCTTCCGATATCCTCCAGGCTACAGAACCTGAAGGGAAGAAACCGTACTTGCTATTAGGACCAAATTTTGATGACCCATCCATACGACCTGTTAAAGTAACAAGGTATTTACCTTTATAACTGTAATTGGCACGGGCAAAGTATGAGTTCAATGAATTATAACCATCGCCGCTGCTGGGTACCGGCCTTGGAGCTGTACCAATACCAATATTGTGCCATTTGTAGAAGTCGTCAAAGAAGTACTGGTTACCTGTGTTGAGGTTTTCCCACTTGTACCTTGACCATGATAAGCCTAACAGGCCGGTAATGGAATGTTCACCGATAATAGTCTTATAATTGAAGTAATTTTCGTTTTGCCAGTAGAAAGAATTGGAAATGTTGATGTTGGCATTACCCTGACTGCCTCGGGCAATGTCCCTGCCTGCAAAAACATTATATTTATAGAAGTTGCCGTCAACTGCAAAGTTTGACTTAAAGCTCAGGTCACGTGAAATTTTAAAATTAAGTGTAACATCCCCCGTGAACTGTGAACGGTCAACAATTTTTTCAGACTCAGCACTTGTTTGAACCGGAGTTGTGTTATCCTCCCCGGCAGGAAAGTCTCTATTCTGACCCCACCGACCAGCATATATACCATAAGTAGCCGGATCATCAGGATATTTAGTAGGAAGAATTGAGTAGGCTTCAACAGCTGTACGTGCAATACCACCGCTTATAAACGATTCGTCATTAACACGATTCCTGTTTCTATTTACCCCGATATTTGTACTTACATCCAACCAGCTGTTTACCTTAACATCACCGGTTAGCTTACCCGAAAAACGGTTGAAGTATGAATTTAGCAGCAATCCATCTTCAAGCGCATAGTTAAAGAATGTACCAAATTTAACCTTATCGTTACCACCACGAATGTTTATCTGATGGTTTGTTGAAGTCGAAGGAACGAAAGTCTGGGATTCCCAGTTGCTATCGAACCTAGGTTTATAATAATTACCATCCGCTCCCATTAAAGGAACTGAATAACCACCCGGAGTAGTCTTTTCGAAAAGATATGTCATTTCTGAATAGGTCTTTGCTCCTGTAAGAGATTGACCTGCGGCAGTCAATATAGATGCGTCGTACAAGGAGGGCCAGTTTGGATTTGCACCATATTTTTTGACGTTCATAAAGGCCTGGGTGTAAACATACATGAATTGTTCGGCATTAAGAACATAAAAGTGTCTGTTAAGTACGCCTCTTGTTACATAGCTGTTATATTCAACCTGCGTTTTACCTTCAAAACCACGTTTGGTTGTTATGATGATAACACCATTTGATCCGCGTGCCCCATAAATAGCTGTTGCAGATGCATCTTTCAAAACATCCATGGATTGAATTTCATTCGGGTTCAATATGCTCAGAGCATTTGCAACACCAACTATGCCGTCAACAACAAAGAGAGGGTCATTATTAGAGTTAATTGAGTTTGTACCACGAACACGAATCATTGGATTGCCACCGGGAGCCCCATTACGTTCAATAATTTTAACACCCGCAATTTTACCACCAAGTGCCTCAGCAACGTTGAAAGCCGGCTTGTCGAGAAGTCTGTCAGCTGATATTGTAGATACAGCACCGGTCAAATCCTTTTTTAACTGGGTTCCGTAACCAACCACTACAACTTCGTTAAGTTGTGTAGCTTCGATCGCCAGTTTTACATTAATGGTAGTCTGCCCTGCTAATGCAATCTCCTGCGAAATATACCCTATAAAAGAAAATACCAGAGTTGCAGATGCATTGGGCGCTTCTAAAATATAATTACCGGTTACATCTGTCATTACACCGAGAATGGTTCCCTTAACGACAATGTTAACACCAGCCAATCCCTCTCCTGTATTGACATCAGTAACCTTACCTTTAATAGTAATTTGCTGGGAATTATATGATATAGAATTTCCCCCTGCTGATCCTATAGCTGCAAGATCCGTAGTTAAAGTCAGTACAAGAATTATAGAAATATTCAGGTACAAAAAGAATTTGTATTTCTTCCATAGCGAAAAAATAGAACAGTGGTTTTTTTTCATAATTTTTCAGGTTGTTTGTTGGAATTAGGTTTAAACATATCTGGTCTGTTTTGGAATTTCAGACAATAACTGTTATTAACTTAATGTTTTAATTGAGGAAAGACAATCCAAATTTGTTTTCCTTTTTAACTTAATCTAATTTTATTCATAGGCAGTAGGTTTTATAAGGTAGGATTAATTTAAGGCATTATAATAGTTAAGTATTATGAATCGGTGAGTATAATTTAAAACAATTACCTAACGCAAATATTAACATTTTAATTATGTCCCTGACTTTTTAATCGTAAAAATAACACCATAGCATTAATTTCATAAACGATATTTTTTTCTATACCTTTTAGAATCATTATACAGTTTTCAACACTTATTTTATATTCC
>JANXXP010000261.1 GCA_025350595.1 Bacteroidota bacterium | reverse complement strand
ACAGACTAAAAAATCGGAAAGAACTGCCAACATTGGTTGGAGTGATGACTTCCGAAGCCCAACCATCTTTAGTGGTTGGGTAGTTCACTGGTAATTAAATGAAAAAACACTAAAAAACATGTTTTATAACATGTAAAAAATATTGGTAGATAATAAAAAAATTACTATATTTAAGCATGAAAACAATATCACTTATAGTAACCAGATCTGTATTTGACGACATTGCAACAGGCAAAAAAACCGTTGATTACAGACAACCATCGGACTTTAATAACAGGCTTTTGGGTGTACTTGCACCCGATGGCAAGTATGACCCCCGCACAGATATTGACTCGGTAATTTTTTATGACGGTTATTCAAAAGATCGACGTAAAATCGAACTCGTTTGTGAAAAAATCATGGTTAACCACAAGGTGGAAAACGGCACACAATTTACTCGCATAGCAATTTTCTTAGGTTTAATTAAAAATTAGTAGTCATGGCACAAATGAAAGAACGTCTATTTGCAGACGAGTCCGGGTGGCAATCAAGCGCAACCTGGCGTTAAAGAAAAAGCCCCCTCTTTATTGAGGGGGTATTTTTATGTATAAAACTGATGACATATTAACTGAGATTAGGAAGCAAACAGATGAGGTGATTCTGTTTACTTCAATTACCGGAAAAGACTCGATATTGCTTACTCATTTATGCTCTCAAAAATTTAATAAGGTTTATTGTGTGTTCATGTATATTGTGGACAAATTGGAACACATTGCACGTTATCAAAGATTCTTTGAAAATAATTACTCAAATCTAAAGTATTACCATATTCCTCATTTTACTCTTTCGTGGTATATAAAATCCGGATATCTAGGCATTCAGCAAGATAAGAGCCAAAAGAAATACCAATTGGGTGAGTTAGACAAGATGATGAAAGAAAAGATCGGATGTTCGTGGAGTGTTTACGGGATGAAACGATCTGACGGACTCAATCGCAATCTTCAACTATCGAATTACCCAATGCACGGAATTTGTAGGGCTTCAAAGAAAGCATATCCATTGGCCGATTATAATAATCATCAGGTTGAACAATTGATTTCTCATTATAATTTACCGGCAGCAATTAAGTATAACAACGACAGAAGTCAGTCAGTTGAACTTAGCGATCCGGGGTTTTTAAATTTCCTATATGAGAAATATCCATCTGATCTTGAAAAGATATTTATTCAATTCCCAGGGGTGAAGCATAAATTTTACCAGATCAATGAAAAAAATTAAACAAAGCGAAACAATAATTATCAAAAGGTCTAAATTAAATTTTGCGCCTTACAATCCGAAAAAACACGCTGAGAAGGATATAAAAAAACAGCTTGGTAATTTCAAGAATATTGGGTTTCTCGGAGGGGTAGTGTGGAATGAATTAACTGGGAATATTGTTTCCGGCCATAAAAGAGTTATGGCAATGGATATATATTACAAGTATCCTGAGATTGATTATGAATTAAAAGTAGAGAAAGTAAGTCTGACTGAAAAGCAGGAAAAAGAACAGAATATTTATATGGATGCTAAAGGCACCAATACGACACAAGATTATATTTTGCTTGCTGATCTTTTACCCGACATAGATATTGCGGCTGCCGGGCTTGAGATGAGAGACTTAGAAATGATAACTATTGTGGCACCAAATATTGAACTTGGAACAAATTCGAAGATCAAAGAAGACTTTAAAGAAGCATCGAAGGAACTAAAGGATAATAAAGAGGCAATCAAAAAGATCAAAAACGACATTAAACAGGGACTTGCAAATGCTGTTGGGGCTAATTATGTCACACTTTCTTTTGAAAATTATGAGAATAAAACAATGTTTATGGAAGCTATTGGATACGCCCCTGATAATTTATACATCAACGGAGAAGGTTTTTTTGACAAGATAAATAACAATAAATGACAATAGGAATACCAATAGGAAGGCCGATAAAATACACACGTTATTATTGTTTGAATGAAATCAGATTAATAAGCAGCGCTTTATTTGGAGATGGAGGAACTGATGGAAAGGTAAAGTATTTTACTTGGCACGACCTTATTAGAGACAAGCCTTATCCTCGTCAGTGTATATCAGAATGGAGGGAGAAATTTAAAAAAGACAAAGAGTTTTCCGACACAATAAAAAGAATTGAGGCCGAACTTGAAAACAGGCTATATAAATATGCCTTAATGAATAAAGTAAATGCAACGATAGCAATATTCAGTTTAAAGAATAATTACGGATGGAAGGATAAACATGAAACAGAACTTACCGGCAAGGATGGAAAGGATCTTATTCCTCTTAGTGGGATTACATTCGAATCTGAATCTGAATGATTTACATAGATAAGAATGGCAAATTAAATCTGTCTAAATTGCATGAGATTCAAAAGCAATTTATCAAATCGAGATATTTACACACAGGAATTGTCGGAGGATATCAGTCC
>JANXXP010000142.1 GCA_025350595.1 Bacteroidota bacterium | reverse complement strand
AAAAGTAGAAAGTAAAAAGTAAAAAGTAGAAAATAAAAAGTAAAAAGTAAAAAGTAAAAAGTAGAAAATAAAAAGTAAAAAGTAAAAAGTAAAAAGTAAAAAGTAAAAAGTAAAAAGTAAAAAACAGAAATAACGATCTTTAAGAAAGTTAAATAACAGAATTACTGACTTATCAGCAGCTAAAAATTTATTATAGGTTTTGTTTCGTAACTTATTTCCTCGTTTTTGTAATACACTTTTTCAAGAAACAACCCGCTTGGAGGAGCAGTCAGTTTAGCCGGGATATCTGTTTTGAATTTGAAAAACCTGGCAACTTCTTCTGGCGCAAGTTTTCCTCTACCTACTTCCACAAGAACACCTGTCATGCGCCTTACCTGTTTCCACAAAAAATGCGAACCTACAACGTGAAAGACCAGCATGTCGCCAAAATCATTCACTTTAGCATGCAACACTTCTACTTTTGTTGACGGCTGTTCAGCATCTTCATCTGAGAAGTACTTGTAATCTTTCAGTCCGGGGAAATGTGCAGCTGCCTTATTCATAAGATCCAGATCAAGCTGGTCTTTAATCCACCATACATACTTCTTCCCGAAAGCGGTACGCCTTCTGCTTATTTGATATATATAACTCCTTGCATTAGCATCATGACGGGCATGAAATTTATTATTAGCTTCCTCTACATTAATTATGCAGATATCTGGCGGCAGCCGGTCGTTGAGTCCGTATTTTATTTTAAGCGGCAGTAAATCTGTATCAATTGCAAGGTGTGCAACCTGACCTGAGGCATGAACTCCGCCATCAGTTCTGCCAGCTCCATATATCTCAAGGACTTCGGTCTTAAACAACTCCCTGCAAGCGTCCAACATCGCTCCCTGGATTGTTTTTCCTCCTTTTTGAATCTGCCAGCCATTATAGCGGGTTCCTTCGTATTCAATTGTCAGCTTAAATCTGGCCATTTGTTCTAAATTAATTATTGCAAATGTACGAAAATAGTTGTCTTTTTTGAAACTAACTTTGGATGGTTTCGTTGATGATGCAATCCTCAGTGTCAATTATAAAATTTTTAACTTATACTGCCTTAATATTTATTGTGAAATAATTAACAATAACTTATCATTTTTCAAAATATATCATATTTTTGCATAATATGCTACAAATAGGTATCATTTATGAATTTCAGTAAAACGGCATCGTACTCACTCAATGTTCTTAGTTACATGGCAACTCATGATAATAATATGTCTGCTGCCTTCCTGCATGAAAAGCTTAGTATTCCATATCCATATCTGCGTCAGGTATTGACAAGCCTGTCAAAAAGCGGGTTTATTCATAGTACCAGAGGAAGAAGTGGCGGTTTTGCATTCAGTAAACAAAAATCGGATATATTTCTGGCTGATATTATTGAGTCTACAGACGGTCTTGAAAGTCTGAATAAATGTATTCTTGGTTTCAATTCATGTCCGTTTAATAACGAGTGTTCAATGCATAAGGTATGGGAAGAAACTCGAAATGGAATTCTTAAAGTATTAAAATCCACATCATTATCTGATCTTGTAAGAACCCCAGATTAATTTTTATATCATAATATGCTATAATTTCATATCAATTTCATCACCTTATTTCAATAAATCTAAATTCATTAATATAAATCAAACTAAATTCAAAAAGGAGGTCTTATGGTTGACTCAAAAATGGTTCTTACCGGACAAACGCTGGCATATACACTATACTGTATTGTCATAATTCTTCTCGTAGCATGGTTCAGTATCAAGGTTACAGGTAAAGGAAATAATCTTGCTGTTAAACCGACACTTTTCTACACCTTTGTTGGTTTCCTGACAGTTTTAGGTGTGTCTTTGCACCTTATTACTTACAACACCATCCCCTGGGCTGAGATGGACCTGCATAGACAGGATTATAAACCTGACAAGACATTCGTTATAACAGTGAAAGATCATCAGTTCATCATGCCATCTGAAATTCTTAGCATCAATGTAAATGACAAGGTTCTTTTCGACGTAAAATCTGAAGATCTAACCTATGGTTTTGGACTTTTCAGAGCCGACAACAGCATGATGTTTCAGATGCAGGTAGTTCCCGGTCATAGAAATGATATTTTATGGAACTTCGACAGGGAAGGTGTTTACACCATACGATCAACTGAATATTCGGGACCAAAAGGAGTTTTTATGATAAAGAAAGATGCCGTTCATGTTCTCCCGGCCATAAATAAAAACTAATACTTATTTATCACAAATCATAAAAAGAAAATAATATGAGTTTCACAAAAACCTTATTAAATGGAGAGCAGGGACTTTTTAAGTCGGAAACGCTTACTCCTATGCAGAAGCTTACTCTTCGCTTTGTTGTAGTTGGTCTGATCTATTTCGGTTTCGTAGTAATTGAAGGAATGCTCATGAGGCTTTATGAAGTCAAGCCTCTCCCATTCATTACTGAACCGCAATTCTTTGCCATTCTGACTGCACATCCTCTTGTTGGTATTTTCGGATCGACATATCTAATTGTCTTTGGTGCTTTCCTGTTCCTGGTTCCTTTTCTAATGAAAAAACCTTTATGGAGTATAAAACTTGGCAACTGGACATTTATACTGATTGCTATCGGAACATTTACATTCTGGTTTGCCGGTTTTGTTAGTCATTATGCACCTCTGTACACTCTTTACTGGCCACTTCCAGCAGACTTCAAACAATTCAGCGTATGGGGAGGAACATTCTTTATCACAGGAATAGCTCTTGTTATGGTTGGCAGTGCATTCTTTGTTATAAACATCTTTAAAACTATCACATATACACCTGAAGGTTGGGATAAACAGCCATCAAAAGCATTGCTTGCTTCTGCACTGGGCATAACCGGATTCAGAAACCTATTTACCAAAAACAAAAAGGAACACATTGTGCCGCTTCCGGTAGCTGCCGTAGCGCGAGGAAGTGTTGATGTGGCTCTTAATACCGCAATCATACTCTTTACAGGCGTGCTGATCCTGGTATATATGATTGCAGCAATAATGGGTTTTGATCTTAAGTCATCCGCCATTGATGCGCTTTTGTACAAGAACTGGTTCTGGTGGGGACTCGATCTGATAGCAGACGGACTGGTACTTATCTTTGTTGCCGGAACCTGGTATCTGCTGGCAACAATGATAAGCGGGAAACCCCTGTTCATGCAGAATATTGCCAGGGCTGCCTTATTGGTTGAATTAATTGTTTCCTGGACGGTCTGGTCACATCACCTCCTCTCCGATCAGGCTCAGCCTGCAATTTTGAAGGTTTTGTCGGGTGAAATGGTCACTGCTTTTGAACTAATTACACAGGGACTTGCTTTCTTCATAACCCTGGCAACTCTATGGAGTGCGCGTCCTCTTAAAATGACAAACCCATTGAAATTCCTGCTTGCAGGATTACTTGGATTCGCTCTTGCAGTGCCGGCAGGCATAATGCAGGCAGATGTAGGCCTTAACAGGATACTTCACAACACACAATGGGTAGTTGGACCGCATGTACATGTTGCTATCCTGGTTGGATTAAACATGACACTTTACTCAGTTATTTATATCCTGTTTCCGATAGTCACCAATGGAGCAAAAATGTACAGCCAGAAGCTTGTTAACGTTCATTTTTGGTGTCATCTTATCGGAGGAATCGGGATGGGTGCATTTATGGGAATGGCCGGACTGAAAGGGATGCTAAGGCGTTCGCTATATATTAATGGTGAATTCAATCTTTATATGATTTTTGCTGCAATATGCGGAACTCTTCTACTTATTGGGTTCATTGCATTCTTCTATAATATTTTGATGAGTGTTGGTATAAAAGGTGTTATTGGAATTTTCACACCCTCGAAACTTAAAACAAAAGATCTGGTTCCTGCGAATTAAAACAAATATCTTCTAAAGTAAGGGTATGGCAGCTTGCTATACCCTTTTTTGTATGCTACAATTTTGAAAATTCGTTTGTGGATTAAAGGATTGCTTCGTCTCTTCGTTCCTAGCAATGACCCATTGGTCTATCACATTACTGTCATTGCGAGGACGACGAAGGAGTACGAAGCAATCCTTCCATAAATCCCGCAATTAATCGAATGATCCCTGAACTTTATTGAGATGCCATATGTTTGACTTATGTGAACCTTTTTGTAATTTTGTATACACCTTAATCACAAATAGCTGAATTCCTTTAACATGAAAAAAAAATACATGAATCCCTATATGGCAGGTACAATGCTAGGCATTGTACTCCTACTGGCTATGTTCTTTTCAGGTCGCGGACTCGGGGCAAGCGGAGGACTTAAATACTGTGTCGTTTCAATTGTTGGAGCTGTAGATCGCCCTCATGCTGATGGATCAATATATTACAGTAAATATTTCGAGGGAGGGAAAAAACCACTAAAAAACTGGCTCACGCTTGAAATACTCGGAGTAGTTGCAGGAGGATTCTTATCCGGAGCCGTTTCAAAGAGACTGAAATTTAAAATTGAAAAATCACCAAACATTTCAAATACCAAAAGGTTGATTTTTGCTTTCCTGGGCGGCTTATTCTTTGTTTATGGAGCCCAGCTCGCCCGCGGGTGTACGAGCGGTGCAGCCCTCTCGGGTATGGCAGTCCTGTCAGTTGCCGGTTTTGTGACAATGATAGCAATTTTTGGCTCAGCTTACCTTTTTGCCTGGTTTTTCAGGAAGAATTGGATTTAAGGGCTCAGAGCACGGAGCACGGGGCACTGGGAAGTGCAGTATAAAAAGTAATCGGTAATCAGTAATCGGTAATCAGTAATCAGTAATAGGTAATCATTGAACAGGTATCAATCAGCAATAATGAACTTTGAACTTTGAA
>JANXXP010000074.1 GCA_025350595.1 Bacteroidota bacterium | reverse complement strand
GGCGCTTATCACACTTGTTACATTAATAATTATTTGCCAGGGAGTATTTTCCCAGAAGGTTTTGACCAAAGACGAACGCATGCAGTGGTGGCGTGAAGCACGCTTTGGAATGTTCATTCACTGGGGTGTATACTCTGTACCTTCAGGTACATGGGATGGCCGGCAGATAGGAAGTATCGGGGAATGGATAATGAACCGCGCGAAAATACCTGTAGCCGACTACCAGTCTATGGCAAAAAAGTTTAATCCTGTGAAATACGATCCGGATGCCTGGGTAAAAATGGCGAAAGATGCTGGCATGAAATACATTGTTATCACTTCAAAACATCACGACGGCTTTGCCCTTTTTGAAACTAAAGCAAGTAAATGGAATGTCGTGGATGCAACACCTTATGGAAAAGATCTGCTTAAGCCTCTTGCTGAAGCATGCAAAAAATACGGGATCAGACTCGGATTTTACTATTCCCAGGCTCAGGACTGGAATAATCCCGGAGGATCTGCTGCACGGAAATTAACAAAGGAGGGATGGGCAAATCCTGATTCTGTTACCATTGATGCCTACACTAAAGAACACAAGGGCCATTGGGATCCGGCTCAGGAGACTAAGACTTTCGCACAATATATTGATGATGTGGCTGTTCCGCAGGTAAAGGAGCTTCTTACAAATTATGGTGATCTGGCTGTTTTATGGTGGGATACCCCAACGAATATGACCGATGATGCCGCAACTAAACTGCAATCATTACTCTCTCTTCAACCTGCAATAATAACTAACGACCGTCTTAAGAAACCAAATTTCCCGGGTGATCATAAAACTCCTGAACAAAAAATACCTAATCTTAAAGATCTCGATGGAACCGATTGGGAAACATGTATGACAATGAATGGCACCTGGGGTTACAAGAGCTACGATCATAATTACAAAACACCTGAAACTCTTATTCATAACCTTGTGGATATAGCTTCCAAAGGGGGTAACTTCCTTTTGAATGTTGGTCCTACAGACCTTGGTGAATTTCCAGCTGAATCTGTCGATCTTCTGGCTAAAATGGGTCAGTGGATGAAGATAAACGGAGAAGCAATCTATGGAACCAAAGCGAGTCCATGGGGACTATTCGACTGGGGCCGCTGTACTATAAAAACTACAAAATCAGGAACATCTCTCTATTTTTCAGTATTCAACTGGCCTGCTGACGGAAAACTTGTAATCCCCAATTTTACCAACAAAGTGGAATCTGCAAAACTAATCGCCACTGGAGAGGGTCTTAAAACAATTGTTTCAAAAGATAATACAATTATAATCAGTCTGCCGTCCAAAGCTCCGGATTCAATCGCCTCCGTCGTAAGAGTTGATGTAAGGGGAGCGGTTAAAAAGACCTTTTTTGAGCATTCCTTAATTTAATAATTGCATTTTTGTCATGAGAAACATTCTTCACGTAACATTCTTATTGCTTCTTTTTTTCTTTTCATCATTTTTCAGACTAGGTGCAGAAATAGTAAAAGTTAATTCTGTTGCT
This sequence comes from Bacteroidota bacterium, assembly GCA_025350595.1. Taxonomy (GTDB): domain Bacteria; phylum Bacteroidota; class Bacteroidia; order Bacteroidales; family VadinHA17; genus LD21. The sequence continues at coordinate 39,806 of JANXXP010000074.1, read as the reverse complement.
TCCCTTCAACAGGCTATTAATAATTCTAAGCCCGGTGACAGAATCGTAGTTCAAATCGGCACCTATACAACTTCCGAAAGCATTGTTGTCACAAAACAGGGTTCCCCTTTAAAGCCAATTACAATTGAAGCTGAAACCGTCGGAGGTGTTGAGATCAATGGGACAAACGGATTTCTTATCTCCACCCCTTCTTCTTATATAATTATTAAAGGATTTGTATTTAAACAGAAAACAGGAACAACCAATATTGCTGAAGGTGCAACACACTGCATTATCACCCGGAATGTATTTGAATGTGCTCCTGTAAACTCAGGCGCCAAACCATATCTTAACGTCTCAGGAGATGATAATGAGATAAGCTACAATACCTTTCAGAACAAGACAGACGAAGGGCAAATGGTATCTGTTCAGGGTCCGGGAGGTAATAAGATGGCAAAAAGAACATGGATACACCATAACTTTTTTTATAACTTCCCTCCTAAAGCAAATAACTGCTCGGCAATCCAGATAGGTTTAAGCGGGAGAAGTATGGATTCAGCTTTTTGTGTAGTTGAATATAATCTGTTTATAAAAACTGAAGGCGAAAATGAAGGAGCAATCTGTCATAAATCATGCAGGAACATCATCAGGTTTAACACATTTGGAGAACGAAGTGAGGAGATGTCGCTGCGGCACGGAAATAAAAGCCAGGTTTATGGAAATTTCTTTATCAATACAACTGGTCTGCGTTTCAGTGGTGATGACCATCTTATCTGCAATAATTATTTCCAGAACTGTACAAAAGCGATTGTATGTACAAATGGTGACGGAGAAGTCAAAGATGGTTCCAAGCTTACATGTCATGACAGGCCCGACAGAGTAAAAGTGGTATACAACCTGATAATCGATTGCAAATCTGCATATCAAATGCCTGGTAGAAATGATGATTTCTTTCAAAAAACATAATAAAAAGCACTTTTTGTTTGATTTATTAAAAAATTCAATACATTTGCCCATCATTTTATAATAAAACAATGAGAATATCTTTAATCCATATTATTATCCTAGTACTCATTCTTGCAAAACGCGCTTGATCCGGGAATAATATGTATTACTATAAACATACAGAAGCTTTCCGGGAAACCGGGAAGCTTTTTTTTTAATGCTTTAATTTATGAAGAATCCTCTCAGGAGCTCTACAACAACAGTCGGCAGGAACATGGCAGGAGCCAGGAGCCTCTGGCGCGCCAATGGAATGAAACAGGAACAATTCGGGAAGCCCATAATCGCCATCGTAAATTCATTTTCACAGTTCGTTCCCGGGCATGCTCATCTGCATGAGATTGGTCAGATCGTAAAAAGAGAGATTGAGAAAAGAGGATGTTTTGCAGCTGAATTCAACACAATAGCTATAGATGATGGTATAGCAATGGGGCATTCAGGTATGCTATATTCTCTTCCTTCGAGGGAACTTATCGCCGATAGTGTTGAATATGTTTGTAATGCTCATCAGGCAGATGCAATGATCTGCATTAGCAATTGCGACAAGATAACTCCCGGGATGCTTATGGCTGCTATGCGAATTAACATACCAACTGTTTTTGTTTCAGGAGGACCAATGGAAGCCGGTCTTCTAAATAACAAATATCTCGATCTGGTTGATGTAATGGTTGCAGGAGCCGATACCAGTATAAGCGATAAAGATCTGAACGATATTGAAAACTCTGCCTGCCCGACTTGCGGATCATGCTCAGGAATGTTTACAGCTAACTCAATGAACTGCCTTAATGAAGCATTAGGACTGGCACTTCCTGGAAACGGAACTATAGTTGCTACCCATCTTAACCGGGTAAAGCTTTTTGAACAAGCAGCAGGAATAATTGTTGAACTTTCGAACCGATTTTATAAGGATGGGGATAATTCAGTACTTCCACGCTCAATCGCAACAAGAGAAGCTTTTATGAACGCTATGTCACTCGATATTGCAATGGGCGGATCAACCAACACCGTACTTCACATACTTGCAGCTGCTCAGGAAGCTGAAGTAGATTTTACAATGAAGGACATTGACGAACTCTCACGCAAAATTCCAAATATCTGTAAGGTAGCACCCAGTTCACAATATCATGTACAGGATGTTAACCGCGCTGGTGGTATACTGGCAATTATGGGTGAACTGGAACGTAATAATCTGATAGATACTTCAGCAAAAAGAGTTGATTACCCCACACTTCATGATGCTATTTCCGATTGGGATATCAGGGGGGGAAAGGCAAAAGCAAAAGCATACGATGTCTATAAAAGCGCCCCTTCAATGGTAAAAAACCTTGTTATGGGCTCACATAATACAAGTTTTAAAGAGCTTGATACAGATAATGAAAATGGTTGTATCAGGTCTGTTAAACACGCCTATAGCAAAGATGGCGGCCTGGCTGTACTATATGGAAATATTGCACGTAAAGGATCAATAGTTAAGACTGCCGGATTTGATGCTTCTCTCTTTTCGTTCACTGGAAACGCAGTAATTTTTGAATCACAGGAAGATGCGGTTGATGGAATTCTGAATAACTCAATAAAGGCCGGAGATGTTGTAGTAATAAGGTATGAAGGCCCAAAAGGTGGTCCGGGTATGCAGGAAATGCTCTACCCTACTTCATATCTGAAATCAATGGGACTCGACAAGAAGTGTGCACTCATTACCGATGGACGTTTTTCAGGGGGTACTTCAGGCTTATCTATCGGACATGTCTCTCCCGAAGCAGCTTCTGGTGGGGAGCTTGCTCTGATCAGAAACGGAGATCGGATTATAATAGATATTCCCGGTAGAAAAATAAATGTTGACCTGACTGAAAAGGAACTTAAGAACAGACAGAAAGAAGAAGAACTGAAGGGTAACAACGCATATAAACCATCATCCCGTAACAGGGTAATACCTTCATCTCTGAAAGCTTATGCAGCCCTGGTTAGTTCTGCAGACCTGGGGGCAGTTAGGATAATTTGAGACAGTAGACAGTAGGCAGTAGGGGTAGTATTCAAACATTTTCACAAAGCACAGAACACCAGGCAATAGTTACCAGAGGGATAGGAATTGAACATAACAACAATTTTTACTATATGAAGACTGACAAGGAAGAAGTAACGGAAAAAGAACTACCCAGAGTTCAGGTTAATGGAATAGAATGCATTACAGGGGCCGATGCTCTCTTAAGATCCCTTATTGAAGAGGGTGTAGATACTATTTTCGGTTATCCCGGAGGCGCTATAATGCCTACATATGATAAGCTTATTGATTATGAGGATAAGCTGACCCATATTCTTACAAGACATGAACAGGGAGCTGCTCATGCAGCACAGGCTTATGCTATGGTAACAGGAAGACCTGGTATCTGTTTTGCAACATCCGGACCAGGTGCAACCAATCTTGTGACAGGAATAGCAAATGCTTTTCTCGACTCCATTCCTGTGGTTTTCATTACAGCACAGGTAACCTCAACCCTAATTGGCTCTGACGCATTCCAGGAAACTGACATAATAGGTGTTTCAATGCCGGTCACAAAATGGAACTGCCAGGTAAAAAAATCACAGGATATTCCCGAAACAATTGCCAAAGCATTTTATATTGCGAAGTCTGGGCGTCCGGGACCTGTTCTTGTTGACATTACAAAAGATGCACAGATTGAAAAAGTTAACTTCAAATACAGAAAATGTGATTATATAAGAAGCTATAATCCGCATATCCCTTTGCATACCAAAGCAATAGAGTCTGCAGCTATAATGATAAACCATGCCGAACGACCTCTCATTCTTGCCGGGCATGGAGTACTAATTTCAGGTGCTGAAAAAGAACTGCAGGCGTTTGCTGAAAAAACCGGCATTCCGGTTGCTTCAACTTTGTTGGGTCTATCTGCATTCCCTTCTGCTCACAGACTTTATACCGGCATGCTTGGAATGCATGGAAACTACGGTCCGAATGTGCTTACAAACCAGGCAGACCTGATAATTGCGATTGGTATGCGTTTCGATGACCGTGTTACTGGAAACCTGAAGAAATATGCTAAACAGGCAACTATAATTCATATTGAAATTGATGAAGCCGAGATAAATAAGAATGTATCTGTTGATGTTGAAATAAATAATGATGCAAAAGAAGTGCTGAGTTACCTAATCCCACTTGTAAAAGAAAAGTCATATGAAAAGTGGATCAGGGAATTCCGAATCTGCGACAAGGCTGAATATGAAAAAGTAATCATACCCGAGACAAAACCTGAAAAAGGCGAGATTAGAATGGGTGAAGTTGTAAACCTGGTTTCAGAACTTACCAGGGGTGATGCAATAATAATCACCGATGTTGGTCAAAATCAGATGTATGCAGCCAGATACTATAAATTTACCCAACCAAACTGCTGGGTTACTTCGGGTGGTATGGGAACGATGGGCTTTGGACTTCCTGCCGGAATTGGTGCACAAATTGCACTTCCCAAAAAAACAGTTGTTGCTTTCCTTGGAGACGGTGGCTTTCAGATGACAGTTCAGGAACTGGGTACGATTCTTCAGTATAAAGTTCCGTTGAAAATAATAATATTAAATAATAATTATCTCGGAATGGTTCGACAGTGGCAGGAAATGTTCCATGATAAAAATTATGCATCAACTGAATTGGTAAATCCCGATTTTGTGATGATAGCAAAGGCATATGGTATTGCTTCAAGGAATATAACCAAAAGGGATGATCTTAAGGACTCACTTATAGAGATGCTTGAATCTGAAGGTCCGTATCTTCTTGATATAACAGTTGAGAAGCAGGGAAATGTGTTCCCTATGGTAGAACCTGGATCATCAGTTTCCGAAATTAGATTAAGTTATTAAAAACTGTAAGATGAAACAGGAATTTACAATATCACTTTTCACTGAGGATCACATAGGAATCCTCAATCAGATAACAATTATCCTAACACGCAGACAGATTAATATTGAGAGTATTACTGCCTCCGAATCAGCTGTCAAAGGCGTTTTTCTGCTCACATTAGTTGTGAAAACAACGAACGAGATGGTACAGAAAGTTGCCAGACAAATGGAAAAGCTGGTTGATGTTTTAAAAGTTTTTGTGCATTCCTCAGAACATATTATCTACCAGGAACTTGCTCTTTTCAAAGTAACCACAAAAGGCTTGATGTCGGGAAACATTATTGACCATGTTGTCCGTGCCCATAATGCAAGGATTCTTGAGGTTTCTCCTGAATATATAGTACTTGAAAAGACCGGACACAAAACAGAAATTAATGAACTGCTTGCTCAGCTTGAACCATTTGGTGTTCTTCAATTTGCGCGATCAGGCAGGGTTGCTATTACCAAGCAGGTTAAGGAGTTGAATTCTTACCTGAAGGAGATGGATGAAGCAAACAGGGTTAGACCTGAAACCCAGCAAATACTTAACTAGGATACCCACCTGCTCCCGCTTATGCGGGATTGGGGGGCAAAAAAAGGAGGATTAAGCAAAATAATTTAAGATATAAACTATTATTAATCACATAATTAATTGTAATATCATGGCAAAAATTGACTTTGGCGGTGTCGTCGAAAATGTAGTAACAAGAGAAGAGTTTCCACTTTCAAAAGCCCGTGAGGTTCTAAAGAACGAAGTTATAGCAGTAATTGGCTATGGAGTACAGGGCCCGGGTCAGTCACTAAACCTGAAAGATAATGGCTTCAATGTAATCGTTGGGCAGAGAAAATCCTCAGCATCCTGGGATAAAGCGATTAAAGATGGATGGGTTGAAGGGAAAACCTTATTTGAGATTGATGAAGCTTGTAAAAGAGGTACAATCCTTCAGTTACTTCTTTCCGATGCCGGACAAATAGCTGCATGGCCAAAAATAAAAGAACACCTTACAAAAGGAAAAGCTTTGTATTTTTCTCATGGTTTCGGTATTACATTCAATAATCAGACAGGTATTGTTCCTCCAAAGGATGTTGATGTTATTCTTATAGCGCCAAAAGGATCAGGAACTTCGCTGAGACGATTGTTTCTTGAAGGTAAGGGACTAAACTCAAGTTATGCAATTTTTCAAGACGCAACAGGCAAAGCGAAGGACAGAGTTTTTGCACTGGGAATTGGTGTTGGTTCAGGATACTTGTTTGAGACTGATTTCAAAAAAGAAGTTTACAGCGACCTTACAGGTGAAAGAGGCGTACTCATGGGAGCTATTGCCGGTATTATGGAAGCACAATATTACCTGTTAAGAAAAAAAGGCCATTCTCCCTCAGAAGCATTCAATGAAACAGTTGAAGAATTGTCACAAAGCCTTCTTCCGCTGGTTGCTGAAAATGGAATGGACTGGATGTATGCCAACTGTTCCACAACCGCTCAGAGAGGTGCTCTTGACTGGAAGAAAAAGTTCAGAGATGCAGTAGCGCCTGTGTTTGACGAGTTGTACGAGAGCGTTGCAAGCGGTAACGAAGCCAAAATAACAATTGAAGCCAACAGGCAACCAGATTACAGGAAAAAATTGGGTGCAGAACTTGATGAATTACACAATTCTGAATTGTGGAAAGCAGGTGCTGCCGTCAGAAAACTGAGACCGGAGAAAAATAAAAAATAATATAAAAAGGAAAGTAATATGGATGACAAGGTAATCATTTTCGATACAACCCTGAGGGACGGAGAACAGGTACCAGGATGTCAGTTAAATACTATTGAGAAAATTGAAGTTGCACAGGCTCTTGAAGCTCTGGGTGTCGATGTAATTGAAGCCGGATTCCCTATTTCCAGTCCCGGAGATTTCAAATCTGTCGTTGAGATATCAAAGGCAGTTACAAATCCGGTGATATGTGCGCTTACCCGTGCTGTTAAAAAAGATATTGAAGTAGCTGCAGAAGCTCTTCAATTTGCAAAAAGGAAAAGGATACATACCGGGATAGGAACTTCCGAATTCCATATTAAATACAAAATCAAGACAACACCTGAGGAGATTCTTAAAAGAGCAGCTGATGCTGTAAAATATGCCCGGAAATTTGTCGATGATGTTGAGTTTTATGCAGAAGATGCAGGAAGAAGCGATAACGAATACCTTGCCAGGGTAATTGAAGCGGTAATTAAGGCAGGGGCTACTGTTGTTAATATACCTGATACTACAGGTTACTGCCTCCCTGAGGAATACGGCCGGAAAATTAAGTATCTTAAGGATAATGTTCCAAATATCGATAAGGTAATAATAGCAACTCACTGTCATAATGATCTGGGAATGGCAACTGCAAATACCATGATGGGAGTAATTAACGGTGCAAGACAGGTTGAGGTTACAATAAATGGTATCGGTGAAAGAGCCGGAAACACTTCTTTGGAAGAGATTGCGATGATTATTAAAAGTCATCATGACCTTAAGTTAAGAACCGATATTAATACTAAACTCATCTACAGTACAAGCAGACTTGTTTCAACACTAATGAGCATGCCTGTTCAGGCAAATAAGGCCATTGTTGGAAGAAACGCTTTTTCTCACTCTTCAGGCATACATCAGGATGGGGTTCTGAAGAACCGTGAAAACTACGAGATAATTGATCCTGTTGAAGTGGGTATCCGGGAGTCATCAATAATCCTTACAGCACGAAGTGGAAGAGCAGCTCTCAATCACCGCCTCGAACTGCTCGGATTTAATCTTGGCAAAGAGGAAATAGATGAAATTTACCATCGTTTCCTTGTACTTGCTGATAAGAAAAAAGAGATCAATGATGAGGATATAAGGATACTGGCAGGTGTTGTTTTTCAGGGTGAGAAATCGCTGAAACTCGATCTGCTTCAGGTTTCATGCGGAAAATCATTAATCCCTGTAGCAACTGTTGGTATAAAAATCAATGGGGAAGTACACTTCTCAACGGCTTCCGGCAATGGCCCGATTGATGCCTGTTTTACTGCTGTTAAACACCTCATCAGCAAAACAGTGCATCTCGAAGAGTTCCTGATACAGGCAATTACCAAGGGAAGTGATGACCTCGGTAAAGTGCATATCCAGGTTGAACACCAGGGAAAAATGTACTATGGATTTTCAGCTAATACAGATATTATTACAGCATCTGTTGAAGCATTTATAGATGCGATTGCAAAGATAAACTAATCATGCCCCCTGCTCCCGTTTATGCTGGATTAATACATCCATTTTTAGGAATTAGTCCCGCCTAAGCGGGAGTTGGGGGGTAAAAGGCATGGAAATAAAATATAAAAACTAGAACTTGAAAGCAAAAACACTTTTCGACAAAATCTGGGACGGACATGTAGTTCGTTCCATAAAAGACGGACCTGATGTTCTGTATATCGACCGTCATTACATCCACGAAGTCACAAGTCCTCAGGCATTTAACGGACTTAAAGAAAGGGGTATTCCCGTTTACAGACCCGAGAAAACAATTGCAACTGCCGACCATAACATTCCTACAAAAGATCAGCATCTTCAAATCCGAGACGAATTATCACGCAATCAGGTAGAAAGACTAAACGAAAATTGCATCAAGTATGGGATTGAGCTCTTCGGTCTGAACCATGAAAAAAACGGAATAGTCCATGTCATAGGTCCGGAGCTGGGTTACACACTGCCGGGGATGACTATTGTCTGCGGTGACAGCCATACCTCAACCCATGGAGCTTTTGGGACCATAGCTTTCGGAATAGGGACAAGCGAAGTTGAAATGGTTCTTGCTACACAATGTATTCTTCAGCCAAAACCTAAGAAGATGAGAATTACCGTGAATGGGAATCTTCACAAAGGAGTAAGCTCGAAAGATATTATAATGTATATCATCTCAGAAATTTCTGCAGGAGGGGCAACAGGCTACTTTGTTGAATTCAGCGGGTCAGCGATACGGAGTCTGAGTATGGAGGCAAGGATGACCATATGCAATATGAGCATTGAGATGGGAGCCCGTGGCGGATTAATAGCTCCGGATGAGACTACTTTCAATTACCTGAGACTGCTACCGGCTATTCCAGGGATAAAAGATATGGAATCAGCTATTAATCAATGGAAAACGCTTACTACTGAACCTGGAGCAATCTTTGATCGTGAATTGGTATTTGATGCCGAACAGATCAAACCAATGATCACTTATGGTACGAATCCGGGAATGGGAATGTCAGTCGATGATACTATTCCAATAACAGATGATAAAAATAAAGAAGCCTCTTCATCATATTTAAAATCTCTTGATTATATGGGTTTCAAACCAGGAGAAAAGCTTCTTGGACACTCAATAGATTACGTCTTTATAGGCAGTTGTACAAATGGCCGGATTGAGGACTTCAGAGCTTTTGCACAGATTATTAAAGGGAGAAAAAAGGCAGCAAATGTAACTGCGCTGATCGTCCCTGGTTCAAAAAGGGTCGAAGAGCAGATGGCTGCTGAAGGACTTACGGAAATATTTAAAAATGCTGACTTCGAGGTAAGACAGCCAGGTTGTTCTTCATGTCTTGCAATGAACGAGGATAAAATACCTGCAGGAAAATATGCAGTTTCAACTTCTAACCGGAATTTTGAAGGGAGACAGGGACCAGGAGCCCGAACAATGCTTGCAAGTCCGCTTACAGCAGCAGCAGCAGCTATAAAGGGAAAGATATCCGATCCACGTGAATTTTTTACTGAATAAAAACGTAAACAGATAACAGAAAATGGCAAAAGAAAAATTCGACATACTCAGGTCAACATGCGTACCTCTTCCACTTGAAAATGTTGATACTGATCAGATTATACCAGCCAGATTCCTGAGCGCCACAACCAGGGAAGGGTTCGGAGAAAATCTTTTCCGCGACTGGAGATATTCAAAGACAGGAGAATTAAACAGGGATTTTGTTCTGAATAATCCAAAATTTTCAGGAAAAGTGCTCGTTGCAGAGAAAAACTTCGGCAGCGGATCGAGCAGGGAACATGCTGTTTGGGCTATTTATGATTATGGTTTCAGAGCCGTTGTCTCAAGTTTTTTTGCTGATATTTTCATGGCTAATTCGCTTAATAACGGTCTTTTGCCAATAGTTGTAAAAGAGGAATTCCTGAAAAAACTTCTGGGCCTTATACAGAAAGATCCTTCTACAGAGATAAATATTGATCTTGATAAACAGACATTTACTATAGTCTCAACAGGTGATTCTGTAAAATTTGCTATCAATTCTTATAAAAAAGAATGTATGCTTAAAGGACTCGATGATATTGATTTCCTGTTAAGCATTAAAAGTCAGATAACAGCTTATGAAACCAATAAAAGTTTAGCAAAATGAGAGTTGAAATAATGGATACTACCCTAAGGGATGGAGAACAAACCCAGGGTGTTTCATACTCACCGCTCGAAAAGCTCCACATAGCTACCCTTCTTCTGAAAGACGTAAAGGTCGATCGGATTGAGGTTTCTTCAGCAAGAGTCTCGTCGGGAGAATTCGAGGCACTGAGTAAAATTACAGAATGGGCCCGTGAGAATGACTTCATCAGGAAAGTCGAGGTACTTGGTTTTATTGATGGAGAAGTGTCTCTAAACTGGATTAATGACGCCGGTGGCAAAGTACTTAATCTCCTGTGCAAAGGATCATTAAGACACCTTGAAAAACAACTCAGAAAAACTCCTGAACAACATGTCAATGAAATAAAGGAGATTATTAAGAAAGCCGGAGCGCTTGCCATGGATGTTAATATCTATCTGGAAGATTGGTCGAACGGAATGATCAATTCGGAGGACTATGTTTTTTATATGATCGAATCTTTGAAGAATGAAAATATAAAGAGATTCATGCTCCCAGATACTCTTGGCGTTCTGAATCCTGAACAGACATACGAATTCTGTAAAAAAACTATAGACAAATTTCCATCATTACACTTTGATTTTCATGCACATAATGACTATGATCTGGCTGTGGCTAATGTATTTGCTTCTGTAAGAGCCGGGGTTCAAGGAATTCATACAACAGTTAACGGACTCGGAGAAAGAGCTGGCAATGCACCTCTTTCAAGTGTCATCGGTGTTTTACGCGATCTGCTTTTCGCTGATACAGGTATTAATGAATTTGAAATAACAAACGTCAGTAAGATTGTAGAGACATTCAGCGGAATCAGGATTCCTGTGAACAAACCTGTAATTGGCGAGAATGTATTTACACAAACTTCAGGTATTCATGCTGATGGCGACAGTAAAGACAACCTGTACTATAATAACCTTCTTCCTGAACGGTTCGGGAGAAAAAGAAAATATGCCCTTGGAAAACAGTCAGGCAAAGCAACCATCAGGAAAAACCTTGAGGAATTCGGTCTGTTTCTAAATGCTGATTCATTGGCAAAAGTAACCCAGCGGGTTATTGAACTGGGTGACAAAAAAGAAAATGTGACAACTGAGGATCTTCCGTTTATTATTGCAGATGTACTGGGAAGTGAACAGATTAACTATAAGATTTTTATCAAGAACTATTCACTTTCCCTCTCCTACGGTTTAAAACCTTCCGCGAATATCCAGGTGGAAATTGATGGAAATTTATACCAGGAAACATCCTCAGGTGATGGTCAGTATGACGCGTTTATGAAAGCCTTGCGGATAATATATGACAAACTTGGGAAAAAATACCCGGTACTTATTGATTACCAGGTATCAATACCTCCGGGAGGAGCTACCGACGCCCTTGTTGAAACAGTAATAACCTGGGATTTTAACGGTAAAGAATTCAGAACAAAAGGGCTGGATGCTGACCAGACTGAGTCTGCAATAAAAGCTACTGAAAGAATGCTTAATTTCATCGAGAATAATGAACAGAAAACAATAACAAATAAATCATTAACAGAAGTATCAAATGGATTTTAAAATAGCAGTTTTACCCGGCGACGGAATCGGTCCGGAGATTATCGATCAGGCAAAAAAAGTTATATCAGCCGTCGGGAAAAAATTTAATCATACTTTCAATTTTACGCATGGATTGGTAGGAGCCATAGCAATTGATAAAACTGGAAATCCTCTGCCAACCGAGACACTTGAGCTGTGCAAATCATCTGATGCAGTTCTTTTTGGCGCCATTGGCGATCCTAAATACGATAACAATCCTGCTGCTAAGGTTCGTCCGGAACAGGGCCTGCTGGCAATGAGAAAAGAGCTTGGATTATATGCAAACGTAAGACCTGTGACAACCTTTCCGTCACTTATCGATAAATCGCCCCTTAAGAAAGAAATTGTTCAGGGAGTTGATATTATGATGATACGAGAGCTGACTGGTGGTATATATTTCGGAAAACCACAGGGAAGATCAGAGGATACCAATACCGCTTATGATACATGTGTATACAGCCGTTACGAAATAGAACGTGTTGTAAGACTGGGATGTGAGTATGCCATGAAGCGTAAGAAAAAAATCACTGTGGTCGATAAGGCAAATGTACTTGCAACCTCAAGACTCTGGAGGGAAACTGCAGTTAATATAGCCAGAGACTTTAAAGAGCTGACGATGGACTTTATGTTTGTCGATAATGCGGCTATGCAGTTGATTCAATGGCCCGGAAGATTCGATGTGATAGTAACAGAAAATATGTTTGGAGACATTCTCTCCGATGAAGCAAGTGTACTCACAGGTTCATTAGGTCTCCTTCCCTCTGCCTCTATTGGGTTATCAACTTCCGTTTTTGAACCTATTCATGGTTCTTACCCCCAGGCTGCAGGAAAAAATATTGCCAATCCTATTGGTACAATTTTATCAGCAGCAATGATGTTCGATCTGGCTTTCAATCTTAAAAAAGAATCAGAACTGATTACAACGGCGGTTGAAAAATCAATTGATATTGATTATGTTACTGAAGATCTCAACAGAAATAACCCAAAGTCAACATCACAGGTTGGCGACTGGATTGCAGATTATGTATTAGGATACAAGAATTAAGAAAAGGATGAATGAAGGATCCCCTTCGGTTGTCAGCATTTCTTTAGATCATTAATGGCAACATAAGTACATTTCAATATTTGAATGTTATTGAAAGCTCAGTCCCGATTTTTACTGAGATGTGATGCAAGATTAGTAAGAGGAGGTCATCTGAGGACCAGATTTTAAGTACCCTTTATGGGGTTTGGGGGCAAAAAACTCAAGGAAGAGTCAGGAATTTATAAGAAACAATTCTTTTGTTTTTGAGGCATTTTGTTGTATTTATTAATTTTTCACTATCTTTGCATTGAAATTTATAAGGAATGAACTATCAATCATCACATCATCATTTTCATACTTGCTCTCAGGCGAGGAGATAATGATATGTATGTAAATTAAAATATCATGAACCCGTCTGAACAGATCAGCCGGGTTTTTTATTTCCCTTAAGATTTGCTCAGACTTAACTGAAAATGAATATGAATGTACTTAAAATTGCGATTCAAAAAAACGGAAGGCTGAGTGAAAATTCAAAAAAACTTCTGGAAGAGTGTGGAATAAAATTCTCAAACGGGATTAGTGTACTGAAAACCACTGCTCAGAATTTTCCGGTTGAACTTCTTTTTCTCAGAGATGATGATATCCCCCAATATGTTGAACAGCAGGTTGCAGATATAGGTATTCTTGGAGAAAATGTTGTTTTCGAAAAGAATAAGGATGTTAATATTATAGAACAGCTCGGATTTGCTGGCTGTCGCCTGAGTATAGCAATTCCAAAGGAAGAGACCTACACAGGACCAGGCTATTTAATGAATAAAAAAGTAGCGACGAGTTATCCTAAAATTCTATCTGATTTCCTGAAAAAAAACAACATTACTGCAGAGATTGAAGAGATCAGTGGCAGTGTGGAAATTGCTCCGGGTATAGGTCTGGCAGATGCGGTTTGCGACATCGTAAGTTCAGGCAGTACTCTGTTAACAAATGGCCTTAAAGAAGTTGAGACAATACTAAAAAGTCAGGCAATTATTATCGGGAACAAGAATCTTAGCAAGGCAAAACAGGATATTCTGGCCAGCTTGCTTTTCAGGATTAGGGCTGTAAAGAATGCAAAAGAAAACAAATACATCTTGCTGAATGCGCCCGAATCTGCTGTAGAAAAAATATGCGCTATACTACCAGGTATGAAAAGTCCTACAATCGTACCGCTCGTTGAAAAAGGATGGTGCAGTCTTCATTCAGTTGTTAAGGAAGATGAGTTCTGGGAAAGAATCAACCAACTAAGAGAAGCAGGAGCAGAAGGTATTTTAGTTATTCCAATCGAGAAAATGATATTGTAATGAAGACAATCTATTATCCCGAAAAAAGTAACTGGGGTTCTCTTTGTATAAGACCTGAGATTGATAAAACTAATCTCGAAGATGCTGTAAAAGATATAATTGATAGAGTAAAAACCGAAAAGGATAAGGCGGTTTATTATTTCTTCGAGAAATTCGATGGTCTAACCAGTGGTAGTTTAAAGGTATCACAGGATGAAATAAGGCAGTCAATTGTACAAGTGCCTGATGATATTAAAGACGCGATAAATATTGCAAAAGCAAATATTGAGGATTTCCATTCATCACAGCTTATAAAAGAACCCGTTACAGAGACAGTCAAAGGAGTAAAATGCTGGAGAAAAAGTGTTCCGATACAAAAAGTCGGCTTATACATTCCCGGAGGAAGCGCCCCTCTCTTTTCAACTGTGTTAATGCTTGGGATACCTGCAAAACTTGCCGGATGTGTTGAAATTATATTATGCACTCCCGCTGGCAAGGATGGAAAAGTAAATCCACTGATTCTATATACTGCTCATCTTATAGGCATTACAGAGATTTTCAGGATTGGAGGAGCTCAGGCTATAGCCGCAATGGCTTATGGAACGGAAAGTATCCCAAAAGTTTACAAAATATTCGGACCCGGAAACCAATATGTTACAAAAGCCAAGGAGTTGGTACAGCAGGATGGAATTTCAATCGATATGCCAGCCGGTCCAAGTGAAGTCTTAATAATTGCTGATGAATCTGCCAATCCTGAATTTGTAGCTGCAGACTTGCTTTCCCAGGCTGAACATGGACCTGACAGCCAGGTAATTATGCTTACTGATAATCAGACTCTTATTGAAAAAGTTAAGAAAGAAATTGAAAAACAGATCCAGTTATTGCCCAGAAAAGAGATAGCCTTACAGGCATTGAAAAACAGTATGCTGATTCTGTTCACTTCCTTGGATGACTGTGTTAGTTTCAGTAACAGTTACGCTCCTGAGCATCTCATAATAAACTCATTATATGCAACTTTGCTTTCAGGCAAAATAACAAATGCCGGATCGGTTTTTCTTGGAAACTACAGCTGCGAAAGTGCTGGGGATTATGCAACGGGAACAAATCACACACTACCAACAAATGGATTCGCAAAGAGTTACAGTGGTGTATCAACGGATAGTTTCCTTAAAAAAATCTCATTCCAGGAAGTGAATCAGGAAGGCATAAAAAACCTTGGTCCAACAATTGAGTTAATGGCTGAGGCTGAGTCGTTATACGGACATAAAAATGCAGTGAGTCTGAGACTTAAAAGTTTACGAAATGTTTGATTTAAACAAATTAGTAAGGGAAAATGTAAAGAACCTTACCCCCTACTCATGCGCAAGAGATGAATTCAAAGGTAAAACCGGAATTTTTCTGGATGCGAACGAGAATCCATTTGGAAAACTTAACCGCTATCCCGATCCTTATCAAAGAGATCTGAAAGCCGCGATTTCAAAAAATATGGGGATCTCAGAAGAAAAGATATTTCTTGGAAATGGCAGCGATGAGATAATCGACCTTTGCTTCAGGGTATTCTGCAACCCAGGTAAAGACAACGTTCTCACCTTCACTCCCACTTACGGAATGTATGAAGTCTCAGCCTCTGTGAATGACATAAAAGTTATAAAGGTTCCTTTAAATGAAAGTTTTCAGATTGACCTTAAAAAATCAAAACCGTGGTTAGCAGACAATAATCTGAAGCTCATCTTCATATGTTCACCTAATAATCCTACTGCCAACTGCATGGAAAGTTCCGATATCAGTTATCTCATTTCAAATTTCAATGGAATTGTTGTCATTGATGAAGCTTATATTGACTTTACTGAAAAACCATCATTTATAAAGTTGATTGATAGGTTCCCCAACCTGATAGTAATGCAGACATTCAGCAAAGCATTTGGCCTGGCAGCAGCAAGAGTTGGTATGGCATTTTCAAATCCTGCTATACTCCAATATTTCAACAAGTTGAAGCCACCATATAATATTAGTACTATAAACCAGATTGCTGCACTCAGGAAACTTGGAAAAACTGAGGAGTTTAAAAGTCAGGTCCTCAAAATTAAAAATGAGAAAGAGAGGCTCAATGCTGATCTGAAAAAACTAAAAATAACAGAAAAGGTTTATCCTTCAGATGCAAACTTTATTCTGGTTAAGGTGAAAAATGCCACTTTAATATATAATTCACTTATTGACAAGCATATAATTATACGAAACCGCACTTCTGTAATTAATAATTGTCTTCGGATCACCGTTGGCACGCGATCTGAAAACAACAAACTGATTAACGCGCTTAAAACTATTACAATATGAAGAAGGTACTCTTTATTGACAGGGATGGGACAATCATCACAGAACCTGAAGATGAGCAGATTGATAGTTTTGAGAAACTTTTTTTTCTTCACGGAGCAATTAGTAATTTATCAAAAATTGCCAGAGAAATGGACTATGAACTGGTAATGGTAACAAATCAGGATGGACTGGGAACAGAATCTTTTCCTGAAGATACGTTCTGGCCTGTGCAAAACAAGATTTTAGAGATTCTGCGGGGTGAAGGGATAGAATTCAAAGAGATATTCATAGACAGAACCTTTCCGGAGCAAATGGCTCCTTCCCGAAAACCGGGAACAGCTATGCTGGTAAAATACCTGGCAGAAGGAATTGACCTTTCTGCTTCATATGTTATCGGTGACAGAATGACTGATGTTGAGCTGGCTAAGAACCTCGGATGCAAGGCAATACTAATAAATAAAAAAGGTACTGAGGATGCTGAATTATGTACAACCGACTGGAACGATATTTATAGATATCTCAAGAAGATTTCCCGTATAGCAAAAGTTGCCAGAAATACATCGGAGACACAAATCCAGGTGGAGGTGAATCTGGATGGAACAGGAAAAAGTTCCATTGATACCGGAATCGGATTCTTTGACCATATGCTCGAACAGATAGCAAGACATGGAAATATTGATCTGCTGATAAAAGTGAAGGGTGATCTGCAGATTGACGAACACCATACTGTTGAAGATGTGGCTATTACTCTTGGAGAAACAATAATAAAAGCACTTGGCAGCAAGAAGGGAATTGAAAGATACAGTTTCGTTTTACCAATGGACGATTGCCTGGCTCAGGTTGCCCTTGATTTTGGGGGGAGGCCATGGCTGTTATGGGATGCTGAGTTCCTGCGTGAAAAAATCGGAGAAATGCCAACTGAACTATTCTTCCATTTCTTTAAGTCATTCAGTGACAGTTCAAAAAGTAATCTGAATATTAAAGCAGAAGGTGAGAACGAACACCATAAAATTGAAGCCATTTTTAAAGCATTCGCAAAAACTTTAAAAAGTGCTGTCAGACAGACTGATAACTTTTCTTTACCATCAACTAAGGGCACATTATGATTGCAATTCTTAAATATAATGCAGGAAATATTAAATCCGTTCAGAATGCTCTAATCCGGTTGGGTTATGAAAGTATTATTACTGATAATCCGGAGGAGCTGAAAGCAGCTGATAAGGTAATATTCCCAGGTGTAGGAGAAGCAGGATCGGCAATGAAGTATCTGAAGCAAAGAGGATTAGATAAAACAATAATCGCTTTAACACAACCTGTACTTGGAATTTGTCTGGGGCTTCAACTCATGTGCAGGCATTCTGAAGAAGCAGATACAGAATGCCTTGGAATTTTTGAGACTGATGTAAAACGATTTCCTCCGGTAGATAAGATTCCACATATGGGCTGGAATAATTTTTTTACTTTGAAAGGCGATCTCTTCAAAGGGATAAGTATGTCAGATGATGTTTATTACGTCCACAGTTACTATCCTGAGATTTCCACCGGCACTTCTGCAACATGCGATTATATTTTACCCTTCAGCGCAGCTATGCAGAAAAACAATTTCTACGCAACACAGTTTCATCCGGAGAAATCGGCGTATATTGGAGAAAAAATCTTGCATAATTTCCTGAAGATATGAGAATTATTGTTGCACTTGATATTATCGGAGGTAAATGTGTACGCCTGACACAAGGGAAGTTCAATACAAAAAAAGTATATAATGAAGATCCGCTTGAGGTTGCCAGGCAAATTGAAGACAATGGGATAAAATATCTTCATCTTGTTGATCTTGACGGAGCTAAAAATAAAAAAATCGAAAATTTAAGTGTGCTCGAAAAAATTGCATGGAAGACAAAATTAAAAATTGACTTTGGAGGCGGGATAAGATCATACGACGATCTGATAAATACAATAAATTCAGGAGCAAGGCAGGTTACTGTTGGAAGTATAGCTTATACTAATCCTCATCTGTTCCTTGACTGGCTCGCAAAATTAGGTCAGGAAAAATTGATCCTTGGTGCAGATTGTTACGATAAAAGAGTATCAACCAACGGCTGGGCTGAAACCTCAGAAAAAGATATTATCAGTTTCATAAGCGAATATAAATCAAAGGGAGTAAAATATACTATTTGTACTGACATTAAGAAGGACGGTATGCTTCAGGGGCCTTCCACTGATCTTTATAAAGAAATTCTTGGTTCAGTAAAAATAAACCTGATAGCAAGCGGTGGAATAACATCTTTAAAGGATCTGGAAAATCTAAAGCAATCAGGCTGTGAGGGTGCCATAATCGGAAAAGCTGTTTATGAAGGAAAACTTACTTTAAAAGAACTGGGAAAACAATGTTAAAAAGAAGAATAATACCATGTCTTGATATTAAAGACGGTCGTACTGTGAAAGGGATAAACTTCTTAAACCTTAAAGATGCTGGGGATCCGGTTGAACTGGCTAAAATCTATGTTGCCCAGGGTGCTGATGAACTTGTTTTTCTTGATATTACAGCTACGATTGAGAATAGACGGGCATTTGCTGGATTAGTAGAAAGGATTGCTGCTGAAATTAATATACCTTTTACAGTGGGGGGCGGAATAAATACTGTTGAGGATGTTTCGATCTTGATTAAAGCCGGGGCCGATAAGGTAACTATTAATTCTTCAGCCGTCAGAAGACCGGAACTAATCTCTGAAATTGCCGGGCAATTTGGGAGTCAGTGTGTTGTTGTGGCAATAGATACAAAACTGGTTGATGATGAATGGATTGTTTTTGTAAATGGAGGACGTACATCCACTGATTTTCACGCAATTAACTGGGCAGGTAAAGCGGAGGAACTGGGTGCAGGCGAAATCCTTCTGACCTCTATGAATAATGATGGAACAAAGTCAGGTTTTTCGATGGAAATAACGGGGGAAGTGAGCAGTTTAGTTAACATTCCTGTAATTGCATCTGGGGGAGCAGGTACCATGGAACATTTCAGGGATGTGTTTTTTAATACAGCTTGCAGCGCTGCCCTTGCTGCCAGTATCTTTCACTATGGAGAGATGGATATCAGGGATCTGAAAAAGTATTTAACAAGGGAGGGAATTAGTGTAAGACTCTGAATTTATGACACATCGTCTTTTTTTAGCCCCCCATCCCCTCTGAAGGGGTGCTAAATCACAGTAAGAATCAGAACGCCCTTTAGAGGCAGGGGGCAAAAATTGAGGAATGATGGAATATTAAGTATTAAAAACAAGAATGCTAAAACAGATTATTTAAATTATGAAAATCGATTTTACCAAAGGAAACGGTCTTGTACCAGTTGTAATTCAGGATAATAACACCGACCAGGTATTAATGGTGGGTTATATGAACAAGGAAGCTTATAAAATAACAAAAAAAGAGAAGAAGGTAACCTTCTTCAGCAGGAGCAAAAACAGGCTATGGACAAAAGGTGAGACCTCCGGAAATTTTCTGTATGTCCAGGAGATATTATCTGACTGTGATAATGATGCAATACTTATAAAAGTCAATCCTGCAGGTCCTGTTTGTCATACCGGCAGCACCTCATGCTTTAATGAAGAAACTGCAAAAGGATTTATTTACGAACTGCAAAGGGTTATAAGTAAACGTATTGAAGATAATGCCAATGATTCATATACAAATAAACTTTTTAAGAAAGGGATCAATAAAGTAGCTCAGAAAGTTGGCGAAGAAGCTGTGGAATTAGTTATTGAAGCAAAAGATAATGACATTGAGTTATTTAAAAATGAAGCTGCCGATCTGATGTATCATTTTTTGATATTATTAAAAGCAAAAGGAGTTAACTTTGAAAATGTCGAGGAGGTATTGAAAAGTAGACATAAGAAATGAGAGGAGCCATAATTTCCTTTAAATTAACCCCAATCAGGGTTGTCTTAAAGTCCTTTTTAACCGCAGAGTTCTCTAAGTCGGCGCAAAGTCAAAACAATTTATATCATGCCTTTGCGATCTTTGCAGTTAATGGGTTTCAATTTATTAATAACCATGAGGAGGCAAAAAACAAAGTTTCATCAGAAATATAAATATTTAGTAATTCTCATAGTTTTTCTTAATTATTACTTGTTTTTTTAAAAATTAAACTACTTTTGTAACGCAAAATCTCTACAAAATGAATATTGTATATAATTATTTTATTTCTTTTTATTACTTCTATTTTTATTTTAAAAAGAGAAAAAGGGATTTTTGTATACAGATAAATTAATTTATATGAAGCAAGGGTCCCTCAAAGGGGCCTTTTTTATTAAATAACATACAGGTAATGAAAATAACAATACAGGGAGAGAAAGGAAGCTTTCATGAAATGGCTGCACGACAGTACTTTAATTATGATGCAATCGACATAGTACCTTGTTCTACTTTCGACCTGACAATCAACAAGCTCCTTGCCGGGGATGCGGATTTTGCTGTAATGGCAATTGAAAATGCCAGGTCAGGAAGTATTCTTTATAACTACACCCTCATAAGGGAATCGGGTTTGAAGATATTGGGAGAACAAAACATCAGAGTAATACAGAATCTCATGGCATTACCTGGCCAATCAATAAATGATATAAAGGAGATAAGATCTCATCCTATCGCACTGGCACAGTGTATGACGTTCTTAAATCAGTATCCTGAAATTACACATATTGAAAGTGACGATACGGCAGGAAGCGCCAGGGAAATAAGTGAAAAAAAGCTTCTGGGTGTTGCTGCCATTGCCGGTGCTAATGCTGCTGATATATATGGCCTCAATATTCTTGCCCCTGGTATCGAAACTTTCAAGCAAAACTACACACGGTTTCTGATTATTGGAAGTGAGGATAAAGGGAACAAGAAGGGAAATAAAGTATCAATTTGCTTCTCAACAAGCCATAAACCCGGATCACTTGCTGCTGTACTTGTTAAACTTGCTGAGCTTGAGATAAATCTTTCCAAGATACAATCAGTTCCAAGGTTGAATGGGGAATGGGAATATATGTTTTATCTCGATCTTGAGTTAAATAAAAACACTAATTCTGATGTAATTAAGAGGGTTCTGGAGAACAAAACCCGTAATCTTGAGATACTCGGTGTATATTATAAAGGAGAAATGCTTTATGACAATTAAACCCGCTGACCGCACCTGTAGTGTGCAGGAATACTATTTCTCTCAAAAGCTAGCCCAGATAGACAGGATGCGCAGAGAAGGGATGGATATCATTAATCTTGGTATTGGAAGTCCCGATCAGCCACCATCAGAAAATACTGTTGCGGCGCTTATAGAGGGCGCTAAAAAACCAACTTCCCACGGTTATCAAAGTTATACGGGTACCGCTGAATTGAGAAAAGCATTTTCAGACTGGTATAAGAAATATTTCCATGTAGAGCTTAATCCCGATAACGAAATACTTCCATTAATGGGAAGCAAGGAAGGGATTATGCATATAAGTATGGCCTATATAAATCAGGATGATGAAGTGCTCGTTCCCGATCCGGGATATCCTACTTATTCATCTGTTACAAATCTTGTAGGCGGAGTTGTAAGAAAATATGATCTTGATGAAAAAAATGGCTGGCTACCAAATCTCGACGCTCTCGGACAGACTGATCTTAGCAGGGTAAAACTAATGTGGGTAAACTATCCACACATGCCTACCGGAACTAATGGATCGATTGCTCTCTTTGAAAAACTAGTGACATTTTCCCAAAAACACAACATCCTACTTTGTAATGACAATCCGTATAGTTTCATTATGAATAAGGATTATCTTAGTCTTCTGGCTGTTGATGGAGCAAAGGAAACTGCACTTGAGCTGAATTCATTAAGCAAATCGCATAGTATGGCAGGATGGCGCATAGGGATGGTCGCTGGTAAGAGTGAATATATTAAGAATATCCTTAAAGTGAAGAGCAATATGGATTCAGGGATGTTTCTTCCTATGCAGATGGCTGCCGTTGAAGCGCTTAAAAATCCTGAATCATGGTATGATACTGTTAATGAAGCTTATATCCGGCGACGAAAAATAGTTGAAGAGATCATGGGAATCCTTAACTGCAAATACGATAAAACCCAGGTTGGTTTATTTGTTTGGGGACGTATCCCTGAAGAGATAAATAATTGTGAAATCTACATTGAAGATATTTTGAATAAGGCACATGTATTCATCACGCCAGGCTTTATTTTCGGAGAAAACGGAGAAAGATATTTGCGTATCTCTTTATGTGCCAATGAGAATAGACTAAAGGAGGCAAAAGAAAGACTTCTGGAATTACAAGACAAAAGACAAAAGTCGAAGCCACTCAAAGCGTGGTAAACTCCGCGAAGACCACGCTTCGGCGTGGTAAAAAGACGAAAGTAAGCTGTATACAATTTGAAATTTAAGAACATAATTAATTTGAATATATTAATATGAAAGTTGCGGTAGTAGGAATAGGTCTGATAGGGGGATCGTTAATGGTAGATCTTCGAAAAAGGGGATTTGCTGATAAAATAATCGGAGTTGATTCAAACCTGCATCATCAGAATATTGCCATGCTGTGCGGGTTAGTAGATGAAATTGAAACCCTCGAAAATGCTATTGAGAAGAGCGATCTGATAGTACTTTCCACACCGGTAAGTACAAATTGCAAAATGCTTCCCGGTATTCTAGATAAAATAACAGGCACATCAAAGACTGTGACTGATATGGGCTCAACCAAAGGAAGTATTGCAGAAGCCTCAAAAAATCACCCTGGAAGAGGCAGATACGTAGCAGTTCATCCCATGGCAGGAACTGAATATTCAGGACCGTTGGCCGCAATAGGAAAACTATTTGATTATAAAAATGCTATTATCTGCGATAAGGAGCTCAGCGATGCTGACGCTCTTGAAAGAGTGGAAAAAATGCTTGAAGTGTTAAACATGCGTAAAGTTTATATGAACTCGCGAGATCATGACGTACATGTTGCCTACATTTCTCATATTTCGCACATTACATCATTTTCTCTTGCATTAAGTGTACTTGAAAAGGAACATGAAGAAGAAAACATTCTTGCTTTGGCTGGTGGCGGATTTGAAAGTACAGTACGTCTGGCAAAAAGTAACGGAGAAACATGGGCCCCTATTTTTCTGGAAAATTCTGAGTATATCCTGGAAGTAATGGGCACATACATCGAAAAGATGAATTCATTCAGGAAAATGATCTCTGAGAAAGATATTAATGGACTAAAAGCCCTCATGGAAGAGGCTAATAAGATCAGGAAGATTCTGAACTAAAAGATACTGAAATCAAAGGCGTTAGAGACGAAATTTTAATAATTATCATAATGGAAATAAAGCTTAACAATACCCTGATTAAAGACTGGAACGGATACAAAGGAAGACCCTTTCTCATATCCGGTCCATGCAGCGCCGAGACTGAAGAGCAGGTTATGGAGACTGCAAGACAATTGGCTGAGCTAAAAACGGTAAGTGTCTATCGTGCAGGTATCTGGAAGCCCAGGACACGCCCAAATTCTTTTGAAGGAGTTGGTTCTGAAGGATTGAAATGGCTCAGAAGAGTTAAACAGGAAACAGGACTTCTTGTTGGGACAGAAGTTGCTAATGAAAAGCATGTATACGAGGCATTGAAATATGGTGTTGACATGTTATGGATCGGAGCCCGTACTTCAGTAAATCCCTTCACTGTTCAGGAGATCTCCGATGCCCTAAACGGAGTTGATGTGATGGTACTGGTTAAAAACCCCATAAATCCAGATATTGAATTGTGGGTTGGAGCAATTGAAAGAATTGCCCGGGCCGGAATTACAAGGATCGGAGCAATACATCGCGGATTCTCATCGTACGAAAAGACATTATACCGTAATCAGCCTAACTGGCAGTTACCTATAGAATTACGCAGGAGAATACCTGATTTGCCAATTATATGCGACCCCAGTCATATAGCCGGGGCGAGACAATATCTTCATGAGATTTCCCAGAAGGCCATGGACCTTAACTTCGATGGTCTGATGATTGAATCTCATATAGATCCAGCCAAAGCACTGAGTGATTCCGCTCAGCAACTTACTCCTAATGATTTGAAGGAACTTCTAAGCAGGCTTATCCTTAGAAATGCCAGTACAAATGATCCAAAACTACTCGACGTTCTTGGGGAACTCAGACAGCAGATTGATGTGTATGACGATCACCTGCTTGATCTGATGGAGCGACGAATGAAAGTTGCAGAAACTATCGGGCATTATAAAAAGGAAAATAATATTACTATCTTGCAGAGCACCCGATGGGATGAAATTGTAAATAAAGTTATGGCCAAAGGATTGGCTAAAGGGCTTTCTGCTGAAATGATTGATGCAATTTTCAAGGCAATTCACCAGGAGTCAATTAACCACCAGATGATGGTAATGAATAACGGATTGAAGAATCCGGCAAAGTAAAAATTAATTAAATTAATTTATGGAAAGATATATTGACCCGTCAGCGATAAAAGGAGTAATCAAAGCTCCGGCATCAAAGAGCATGACACAAAGGGCCATGGCTGCCGCTCTGCTGGCCGACGGTCAAAGCATAATTCATAATCCCTCATACTGCGACGACTCTTTAGCAGCGATGAGCATAGTGGTTGGCCTTGGCGCAAGAATAGAACCTGATGTTAACGAATTAAAGATCAATGGTTCCGTAGAATTAAAAGAACCAAAACTGAATTGCGGTGAGTCTGGGCTGGCTATTCGCATGTTCTCCCCTATTGCAGCATTATATCCCACCCAAATTACAATGGTTGGCGCAAATTCTCTCAAAAAGAGGCCAATGATAATGATCGAAGAGGCTTTAAAACAACTGGGAGTAAAGTCTTCAAGTGCTGGTGGATTTCTTCCTCTCACAATCCATGGACCGATTAAAGGTGGCTTGTGCGAAATTGATGGGTCGGTAAGCAGTCAGTTACTTACAGGTTTGTTAATAGCGCTCCCTCTGGCTACGAAAGATTCCGAAATAAAAGTTAACAACCTGAAGAGCAAGCCATATATTGATATGACTATCAATTTACTAAGCTCATTCGGGATTAAAATTTATAACACAGATTACAAACTATTCAGAATTCCAGGTAACCAAAAGTACATTCCTGGCAGTTACACTGTTGAGGGGGACTGGAGTGGAGGAGCATTCTTACTTGTAGCAGGTGCCATTAATGGCGATCTAAGCATTCTAGGATTAAACAATGAAAGTCTGCAAAGTGATAGATTAATAATCTCAGCACTTAAAAAAGCCGGTGCTCAGATCAAAATCAGCGAAAATCAGATAGATATATCAAAATCAGAATTAAAAGCTTTTGATTTTGATGCTACAGACTGTCCCGACCTGTTTCCTCCACTTGCTGCTTTGGCTTCATATTGTAAAGGAGTATCGACTATTAAAGGGGTATCCCGACTGAAACATAAGGAGAGTGACAGGGCTGCAACTCTTAAGGAAGAGTTAGGCAAGATGAACATCAAAATAGAAATAAAAGAAGATGTGATGTCTATAACCGGTGGCAAACCAAAAGGAGCACATGTTGAATCACATGAAGACCATCGTATAGCAATGGCTGTTGCTGTTACTGCTTTGGGTGCAGAAGGAAGAGTTTTCATAAGGGATTCCCAATGTGTTGTGAAATCATATCCGGAATTTTTTAATGATATCAAAAGTCTCGGAGCAATAGTTCATGAATGACACTTTTTATGCATTATTCATCAATATTCAGATGATAAAGTGGTTTTTTCATGAAAATAATTAAAAATAAAGTGATTTTATATTGACATTTTAAATTATTCATTATTTTTGTCTCCATGAAAACGAGGATGTTATATAATTGGTCTTGGCGCAGTTCATCAGATGATACTGTGGAACACGCCGTTATATAACATTTACAAGATATTTATCTAACCAGGCACACTGTTCACAGTGTGCCTTTTTTATTTGTAGTCATTAACCAAACAATAATAATAAACAAAATGGAAAAGATCAGAAAGATTATCTTAAGCGAAAATGAAATGCCCCGGCAATGGTATAATATTCTGGCAGACATGCCAAATAAACCAATGCCTCCACTTCATCCCGGAACAAAACAACCAATTGGACCTGAAGATCTTGCAGCAGTATTCCCGATGGAACTGATAAAGCAGGAAGTATCAACAGAGAGGTATATTGATATACCGGAAGAAGTTCTTGATCTATACAGGACCTATCGCCCCTCTCCTCTCTTCAGAGCTATTAGTCTTGAAAAAACATTGGGGACAAAAAGTAAAATTTATTACAAATATGAAGGTGGAAACTATTCCGGTTCTCATAAAGCCAACACAGCAATTCCACAGGCTTACTACAACAAACAGGAGGGCGTAAGAAGAATCACGACTGAGACAGGTGCAGGACAATGGGGCTCTGCCATGAGTTTCGCCTGCAACTATTTCGGACTTGAATTGCTGGTTTTTATGGTAAGAGTAAGTTATGATAACAAACCCGGACGTAAACTCTTAATGAACACCTATAATGCCAAGGTTCTTGCTTCACCAAGCACGATGACAGTTTTCGGCAGAAAGGTTCTGGAACAGGATCCAAATTCACCTGGAAGTCTGGGTATAGCAATTTCAGAAGCAATGGAGGTTGCATCACAGGACCCTTACACAAAATACGCACTAGGAAGTGTTCTTAACCATGTAAGTCTTCACCAAACTATAATTGGTCAGGAGGCGCTGATTCAAATGGAAAAAACCGGCGATTACCCAGATGTTGTTATAGGCTGCTTTGGAGGAGGTTCAAACTTCTCAGGAATCGCCTTTCCATTCTTACGTGAGAAACTTTTGCATAAAAAGGATATCAGATTGGTTGCTGTTGAACCAGCCTCATGCCCAAAACTAACAAAAGGAAAATTCATGTACGATTTTGGCGATTCAGCAGGAATGACTCCACTCCTTCCAATGTTTACTCTCGGACATAATTACATACCTGAGAAGATTCATGCTGGAGGTTTGCGTTACCATGGGGCAGGAGTAATTGTAAGCCAGCTTCTTAAAGACGGACTTATTGAGGCAAAAGCGAAACTTCAGAGAGAATGTTTTGAAGCAGGTGTACTTTTTGCAAGAAATGAAGGTATTCTTCCGGCTCCTGAGTCAACCTATGCTATCGCAGGTGCTATGGATGAAGCAAGAAGAGCTGATATTGAGGGAGTTTCAAAAACTATACTTTTTAACCTTAGCGGACATGGTCATTTTGATATTTCCGCTTATGAGAAGTACTTCGAGAATAATCTTCCCGATCATGAGCTTTCAACTGCAGAGATAGAGGATGCAATCTCAAAAATTGATATAACTGTATGATTTGAATGAACTCACTCCCCCTCTCTGCTTTGCATAGGGGGGGGGCTTAAAGTCCTTATTATCAACAAAATTCCCCCTCGTTACGTAGTAGAGAGGGGGAACAGAAGTTGGTGAGTTCGTGTATGATTAGAAATCAGAATACGATGTCGGATGCAGCAAAAAAGCAGCTGTTTTCGATGTCGTATTTTTATATTCATCCAAACCTGAAAGTCTTTTCCATTCCGGATGATTTCTGAATGCAACCCAATGATCATCGTGCGATTTCATATCGGCATATGTGGTCATATAAAGAAGCCTTGGCATCTTGCTTCCGAGTAATACCTTTCCATAAAAAACAGGATTGGCGCCAATGCTTTTGAATATACCGATCTCCCCTGCATCATTAAACATATATATTTTTTTGTCGGCTTTTGCTTCAGTTGCACTTTCATAACTGCGGTACTCATAAATCCTTTCTGAAGGAGCAGTTGTAAATTTAGGAACAACTATTTCGGGGAATGAGGAGAAAGCTTTTGAAAGAATACTTTCATATCTTACAAATGCCGGAGTACTATACGGAGCATCAATAAAAGCTTTTCCAGCTTGTAAGTAAACCTGGTCCTTTGCAAGTTTCTCCGGAAGCTGTCCGTATTGGTCCAATGATTTATATGGAATAAGTACATATATCATCTTTCCGAAAGCTGTATCAGTTTCAATTGGCTTAAAAACACCAACAACCGGAATACCGGCACGATGCAATGCAGGAAGATAAGCATCCTTAAGATAGGTATCCATCAAGGTTTCCTGAGTAGCACTGTTGATAGTGTAAATTTTTACCTCATAGTACATCTGCTTTCCAGCTGAGGCC
Source organism: Bacteroidota bacterium (assembly GCA_025350595.1). Taxonomy (GTDB): domain Bacteria; phylum Bacteroidota; class Bacteroidia; order Bacteroidales; family VadinHA17; genus LD21. Next base: position 11,140 of record JANXXP010000074.1, on the reverse strand, counting down.
CCAATGCTATTTGCTGAAACTAACATAAATAACAATAATGTCAGAAGTGATTTAAAAACTATTTTTATTTTTTCCATAAGTAAAGTATTTATTTATAATATTTTAAAAACACAAAATTCAAGTTAACTTCATTTTTTGCTCCTATGTGTTATGTAAAAAAAAGGAACTTTTTAGTTAAACCCATTTGGCTTACTTTTTAATACGCTTTTGCAAAATCCCTGGCTATTTTGTTAGCGGCATCGTCGGAGATCTCTGAACCCGACTGAATATAGAATCTATGGATAAAAGTCACTGATTCCCCTTTATGAAGAGTTAAGGTATACTTCTCCTGTTTTGGATCAAATGATTTACGGCCAATATTGTTTATTGAGAACAAACCATAGTTTCTTGCATGTGAATAAGCAGGATAATTAATATTTTTAGGATTGTCAAATATTCCGAACGAAATGGTCACATTATCTTTTACCCCGGTTAAAATAACCCATGGAGTTTTTGTCCCCCATACTGCATTCCCTCTCAGACCTGCACTTGATTTATACATCCCAGTAACACCCGTGGTATCCATAGTTTTAACTGTGGTTGGATTTCCTTTATCGTCTGTAAAGATCAATGATTCCTTGGTGGGCATTTCAAATGCGCGGTCAACTCTTATTGCAAACAAACCATCTTTATTATCATTAAACGATACGTCACCATTCACTGAAGTAAGGGTTGAAATATGATCTATTGTTCGTGAATCCTTATCTCCTGAAAACACATATCTTGTATTCTCAGTAAGCAGGACATTTCCTTTATTGTCATCCCAGTTTGAAACAACTTCAAGAATCCCTGTTTTCCCGCTTTCAGCTTTAACTATCTTTTGAACAGCAATATGGCCATAAGAATCTTTTCGGGCTGCAGGGATTGCAGATGAGTTATTCCAGAAATCCAGATTATTTACATCGCTATGGTTGAACCAAAGCCCTATATGGTGAGGATGATCAATCCGTTCTCCTTTTCGTGGCTCGATTGGATATCCTCGTGTTATAACTGTGCCATTGGGCGCATAAACGGGAAACAAAAATGGTTTCTCTATATTCGTAGGGTACTGGAATATTGTGAACAGCTTCCCATCTACGTATACTTCGATTTTTTGTTTATCATCAAGCTTCACAAGTTTCACTCCATTTTCTTTTAGTTGTGCATTCAAGACCAATCCTGAAGCTAAAACGATGACTGCTGATATGATTAAATTTAATTTCCATCTTCTCATAATTGAGTGTATTTAAGTTAGAGTTATTAATTATACTTTCTAGTACTGAAATATTTTCCCGCCTGCAAGAACTTCCTGTTTAGCTTCGTCAAAGGTTGCTTTTTCCCCTGTTCGTAAAGCTGCATTACACATAATTGTTGCAATTGAATGATTATAACCTGCATGAATATCAGCGTTTGGTTTCTTACGGTCACGAACACATTCCATCCAGTTTCTCATATGAGCATTTGTCATAGGATCTGATCCTGTATTTGCATTAGTTTCAACTTTGAATCCAGGAAGATCCATTGATTCAAGCAGGTTAGGCTGCATGTTCATGTCTTTTGCATCAGAAGCTGAAAGCCCTCCCGATGAATTTATCTTGTTTGTGTCCAGATTCAATGAACCACCATTTGAAAAGTAGATCTCTTTAGTTCCACCTGCTGAATTGGTAAAACGCGATGTATAAACAACCTGGAAACCTGAATTATCATCACCATAATCCATAACGGCTGTCATTGTATCAGAGTTGGTACGACCGTCTTTCCAAAGGTAGATACCGCCATTTGCTGCAACGCTTTTTGGATGATTAAGACCTGTAAACCAATGAACAGTATCTATCTGGTGAGCCATCCACTGACCAGGGATGCCCGATGAATATGGCCAGAAAAGTCTGAACTCAAGATATTTTCTCGGATCCCAGGCTGCAGGTGCACGATTTAACTGGTAACGTTTCCAGTCTGTATCTGATTCCTTAATAACACTTGTTAGCGCCGGTCTTCTCCATCTGCCGGGCTGGTTCACATTCCATGACATTTCAACCATAACGATCTTACCGAATTTTCCTGACCTGATATACTCATTTGCAGCAATATAATTAGGTGTACTTCTACGCTGTGAACCGATCTGTACAATCTTTTTTGTCTCATCAACAGCCTTCAACGCTACCCTTGCATCAGCCATAGTCTCTGCAAAAGGCTTTTCGCAATATGCGTCCATTCCTGCTTTCACAGCTTCTGTAAGTACCAGAGCATGACCGAAATCTGCAGTACTGATTATAACAGCATCGGTATCTTTCCCATCATAAAGTTCGTCGTTATTCCTTGCTTTCCTGATAGTAACTCCTTTACCTTTGAAAAATGTTTCTGCCTCATCCCGGCGTCTGTTCCAAAGATCGGAAACTGCTACAATTTCAAAATTTAATTCTTTGTTCTGACTAAGAAATGCAGGCGCCAGGGATGATCTGAAACGGTCAGAAAAACCGACGATCCCGACACGAACCTTGTCATTTGCACCGATTATACGCGAATAGCTCTTGGCACTCAGTGTCAGCGCAGCTGCACCAAGTGCTGTTTTTTGAATAAAATCTCTTCGGGTTGCCATAGTTAATTATTTTAAGTAGTAATCAATTATTATATGTATCATTAATATTCAAGATAGAATCCTGCTTTTGGCCTTAATAAACAACCCCACAAGTATGGTTTATGAACATCACTTAGGTAAAATTACTTTATTTCCGTGAACGTACACATATAAAAACAGAGTTTTTCCAAAATTGAGATTCTTTAACATTATTTAACTCTCCTGTTATTCAAAAAATGTACATTTGTTTTACCCTAAAAATAACGATGACCGAATAAGCTATGGAACTGAAAAAGCAACTATTATTAATCTGTTATAGTTTTATCCTATCTATCCTTTCACAAAATATTTCAGCTCAAAATCCAAGCTGGATGGAAGTTGCTCCCGGGGTATGGAAAACAGTTGTTGGTATTCCGGATAAGCTGGATCTTTTTAATACTGCCGGCATCAATCCTTCATTAGAAGCTTTATCAAAAATGAAGGCTGAAATATTTCCTTTAAATGAAAACGATATTGCGGCAGAAGTGCTTAATGGAGAGACACATCTAAAATTTCCGCTTCTGAAAAATGAACAGATATTTGGATTTGGTCTGAATTTCAAAACAGTTCACCAAAGGGGTAAAATCCTTCAGCTTCATGTTGATCATTATGGCGGTACTGATAACGGACGGACACATGCTCCAGTTCCGTTTTATGTTTCAGACAGAGGATATGGGGTATTCATAAACAGTGCAAGATATTTAACCGTTTATGCCGGTACAGCTGTAAGAAAGGATAGTCCTGAGGCACCCGAACCGCTTGACAGAAACACAGACAAGAACTGGAGCTCCCAGCCCTATTCAGACGCCGTTGAGATAAAAGTACCTGCAGCAGGTACTGAAATATATATTTTCGCCGGACCAACAGCTCTGGATGCAATACGGAGGTATAACTTATATTCAGGTGGAGGATGTCTCCCTCCCCGCTGGGGACTTGGTTTTACCCAGCGTGTTCCAACGCTATACACCTCTGATCAGGTTATACTGGAAGCTAAGATGTTTGCTGAAAAGGGTTTCCCTCTGGACTTTATAGGACTTGAGCCTGGCTGGCAGAGCAAATCATACCCATGCACTTTAGAATGGGACAAAACAAGGTACCCCGATCCTCCAACCTTTATTAAAACAATGATGGAAATGGGCATTCATCTTAATTTATGGACTAATCCTTATATCTCAAAGGATTCTCCCATTTTCAAGGCTATGTTACCATATACAGGTTCTCATACAGTGTGGGGAGGAGTTGTTGCTGACCTGACAATTCCTGAAGCACAGAAAATTTTGTTAGCTCAGCTTGGAAATAGTCAGGTTAAAATCGGGATCAGCGGTTACAAAATTGATGAATGCGATGGATACGACAGATGGTTATGGCCTGATGTTGCAATATTCCCTTCAGGAAACAGTGCGGAACAATTACGTCAGACCTATGGCTTGCTCTTACAAAAAATAACAACAGAACTTTATCATCAGAAGAATATCAGAACCTATGGACTGGTTAGAGCATCAAATGGAGGAGGTTCATCATTCCCTTATGTAATTTATAATGATTATTACAGCCACGAAGATTTTATCACGGCACTGATTAACAGCGGATTCAGTGGCGTATTATGGACACCGGAGGTACGTGGTTCAAAAACCAGCGAAGAGTGGCTGCGAAGAATGCAGACTGTGATCTTTTCTCCTATGGCTATGATCAATGCCTGGTCTGACGGAACAAAACCATGGTCATTTCCAGATGTAGAAAAGGAGGTTAAAGAATATGCAATGCTGAGAATGCAGCTTATGCCATATTTGTATACTGAATTTGCAAAATATCATTTTGAGGGGACTCCTCCGTTTCGCGGCATGAACCTCGAGGAAGGATTTGATTCAAAGACAAAAATGGAACTTAAAAATGAAAATCTTAGCGATAATCCTTATGCTGAAGCTGTTCTAAAAGAAATTAAAGATCAATACATGACCGGGGAATATCTTCTGGTTGCTCCCTTGTTTACAGGCCAGTCTTCGCGTAAAGTAGTTCTTCCAAAGGGCAGATGGTACGACTTCTATACCGGTAAATTTGCAGGTGATGGAGAAGTAATAAAAGTAACTCCAGGACTAAGCAAAATACCCGTATTTGTGAAAGATGGAGGAATAATTCCAATGATGATGCCTGCCCTTCATGCTCCTTCTGTCGGAGTAAAATTTGATCTGGAGATAAGATATTATGGATCAAAAGAAGGCAACTACAAGCTCTATGATGATGACGGAGAGACATTCGATTATGAAAAAGGAATGTTCTCCTGGAGGGAAATAAAGGTTATTTCAGATAAAAAAGGGAAGCTCTCAGGAACAATTACAAAAGCTGAAAAAGGAAAACCGGATAATTTAGGAGTGGTTACCTGGAAGTTTATGAGTATTGAATAATATTTCGGCGAAGTATCAAACTTCGCTTAGCCCAAAGTAAAAAAAGGATTCAGATATGAAAAGAATAATGGTAGATATGGATGGCGTTCTGGCCGATGTTTACAGCCGTTTTTTTGAATTATTTGAAGAAGAAAACGGCTACAAGAAACCATCATCTGAGATTATTGGCATAAAAGAAGGTGAAGCATATCCCGAACTATATCGATGGGTTAAAATCCCCGGATTTTTCAGAACAATGCCGGTTATGTCTGATAGTCAGCGGGTTCTTAAGCTTATAAATGAAAAATATGAAGTTATTGTTGTTTCAATGGCTACCGAATTCCCACTAAGTCTTACCGACAAACAATTGTGGCTCATTGAACACTTCCCATTTCTATCATGGAAGCAGGCTGTATTCTGCGGCGATAAGAGTCTGATCAAAGCAGATATTATGATCGATGACCACTTTAAAAATCTCGATCATTTTGAAGGCGAAACGATAATGTTTACTCAACCTCATAATATAAATAGTAACGGTCACCGCCACAGAAAAATGTCTTCATGGACTGAAATTGAGAAAATATTTCTACCCAAATAATTCATATCATGAATCTCATTCCTTATTACTATTTTCATATCTTTGAAATTACAGTTCTGATCCAAAAAAAATAATAAAGATTAATAATAAAGTCCCCTGAAAAAAAATTGAAGATTACCTCTAAAACTAACCTAACTTATTATACAATGGAAAACGGAAACAAACCTGCAATCAAGCGATTATATTCGCTCGATGCTTTAAGAGGATTCGACATGTTCTGGATTATGGGAGGTGAAGGCATTTTTATTGGACTTGCCTCGCTTACAGGCTGGCCCATCTTTACATGGTGGGCAGGTCAGCTCGATCATGTGCCATGGCATGGATTTCATTTTTATGATATGATATTCCCGATGTTTCTTTTTATTGCCGGGATATCCTTTCCATTCTCACTCGCAAAAAGAATTTCAAATAACGACAGCCGCCAGTCGATTTACAAACATGTTATTATGCGGGGTTTAATTCTTGTGCTTCTTGGGATAGTATACAATAATGGTATCAATTTCAATTTTGGCCATTTACGGTATGGAAGTGTCCTTGGAAGAATAGGTCTTGCGTGGATGTTCGCCGCACTTATATTTATGAATACAAAGTTAAGCTGGAGAATCGTCTGGTTCTCATGCCTTCTCCTTGGCTACTGGTTCCTGTTGCTTCTGTTCCCTGCTCATGACCTGGGATCGACTGATGTATTTTCACAAACAGGTAACCTTACAAGTCATATTGACCGGCTACTTATGCCAGGCAAACTCTATCTTGGCAATCACGATCCTGAAGGACTTTTTAGTACAATACCGGCTATCGGCACTGCTTTACTTGGAATGTTCACAGGTGAATTTCTTCTTTCGCAATATTTAAATGACAAGCCATTGAAAAAGGCACTTTATCTTGCACTTGCTGCAGTAGCTTTAATGGTTGTTGGTCAGATCTGGAATCTGGCATTTCCTATTAACAAAAACCTTTGGACAAGTTCATTTGTTTGCTTCGTTGGCGGATTAAGCCTTTTCCTTTTTTCTATATTCTACCTTATTATTGACGTACTGGAATATAAGAAATGGGCTTTTGTATTTGTTGTTATAGGGGTGAATCCTATAACAATTTATCTTACAGAAAGAATAGTAGGTTTTACAAAAGCAAATAAATTCTTTTTCGGAGGGCTTACATCTATAATGCCTGCAACCTGGACCCCTTTTATTGAAGGATTTGGAATAACAGCATGTGCCTGGGTCTTCTTATATATCCTGTATAAAAAGAAAGTTTTCTTAAAAGTATAACTTAGAAGCTAACAAAAGCAAATTGGCAGGACTAATACCTATGGAAGTTATTGTTTCTGCCAATTTTCTTTCTGTAACTTTGAACTCCGGCGTTGCTTATATTCTACTTTAATATAAAATCGATGAAAACCAGCAAATCATTATTTCCACTATTCTTTTGTCTTTTTATCAATTCAGTAATTACCGGGCAGGATATTCCAGTCTCCAAATCAGTAGAATCAGGCATTTACCTTCAAACCGACCGATCCTCTTACTTAACAGGTAAACCAATTTTATTTAAGGGATATCTTTTAAATAGTCACATAAATATACGATCGTCTTTAACTGATACTTTGTATGTTGCTATTATTGACCAGGAAGGACTTGAGGTTGGCTCAGGAATATTTCCTTTCAGCAACAAAGTTGTTCAGGATGAAATTGAATATCCTGATTTCATAACTGACGGCTATTATGCTATCATTGCATCGACCGGCAGGGGAAGTAGCCTTAACCAGAAAAAAATATTTTCACGTATTCTGGAAATCAGGAAGTCATACAAATCAGAGCTCCATAAAGAATTATCTTCTCCAGAGTCCATTCTCAATCCAGACAATCTTAAAATCCAAATTAAATCTGATAAGGAGTCATTTGAACATAAAGAAAATGTTAAACTTGATCTATTCGTTACCGATAGTAAAGGGGCGCCATTGGCCGCGAACCTGTCAGTAACAGTCTCAGACTTAATTCCGGGTCAGGATTACTCACAAAGTGAAATTATCTCCGGCAAAGACATCAAGGTCTCTGAAAATGAAAAACGCACAACTGAAGGCTCAGAAGAGTCATTATTCAGTCAGGCAAATAGAAATTTCTACGCTCAATGTCTGTTACTGACTACCAGTATTTCAAATAGTCAGGTTACCGGTAAGGAGAAAAACAGTACTAAGAAGCTTTATAACTACAACAAGTCTCTTAAAAAAGAGAACATGAATGGTTATCCAAGCGATAGAAATGTTTTGGATATTCTGATGAGGGTTAAACCATATCACCTTGAAAACGGAAAGATCTTCTTTGGGACAAGTTCGATGAGTTCATTTAATAATCAGGAAGGGGCCCTGATTATTGTTGACGGAATAAAAATGGGTACCGATGTAAATGTCCTTGCTACTTTGCCTGTTCCGGATATTGCAAAAATTACTGCCTCGACCAATACAATGGATGTTCAAAAATACTCTTCTCTGAATACCACCGGAATTGTGGAAATATACATGAAGAAAAATGCAGCTTATAAGGAAAAAACAGGTAGCGTTTTTAAATCCAAAACCAGCAATATCTTATGGGCTCCCGATATTAAAACAGACAGCTCAGGAAAAACTTCAGTTAACTTTATAAATAACAATAAAACAAATGATGTAACAGTTAACGTTGACGGTATAACTGAAAACGGGATGCATGGAACTTGTACAATACGCTATTCAGTAAAATAATATTTCATTCCCCAAACCTGAAGTACAAAGTTCCTGAAATAGTTTCGTTATTATAGGAATTCTTCAATCCCTGCAGTCCCTCTGAACTTGCACTTGAAAATTTTGTACCTATAGGTGTTATCCCGTTTAACAAGGATATATTACCTGATGGGAAAGCTGGCGTTAATTCACCTCTTACCCTTTGCAGGTTACCTGCTGTCTGAGGTGTAAAAAGATGAAGGAACAGACCATCTGTTGCTGAGAATATCCTGATTGGTACTTCTTGGGTTTGGATCTCAACAGCATAAAAATTGGAATAGTACCCTTTGAATTCAGGATAATCCCATGTCTGTCCGGTAACTGTATTATTGTATTTTTTATTGAATACACCAAACTGTGGACCTTTCAGTCTGTTTTTCCATACGCGGTATGGTCCGTTTGCCATAAGCGTGGCTCCTGTTACCAGGTTTTCAGGATAGGCAAAAGTTACACCGGCGAAATCAAGATTACCATTAGCGTTAAAGCCGTAATCGAGTCTCAGACACCCCCCTTTCATCATTGTCCAGGTAGCATAACAGGCGCTATCGTAAGTCAACTCAACAATATAATTATCATCTCTAAAATAGCTTTTAATCGCTTTAAATGTTCTGGTCAAACCTGCAAACTGCATTCCATTGAAAGAGACTTTTTGACCGTTTTTCTTTAATCCGCTTATCGATCCGTTCTTTTTATCGAATGAAATCTCCGTTGAACCTGAAGAAATCGTGATTTGATTATTCAGTTCTGCAGCAAGTACTTTATCATTGCCTGTAGTTATTATTCTGTTACTGAAATCTTTTGGATGCGTTATATTCCACGACCAGGTGTTAATCTGACGACCATATTGATCAATAGCTGAGACGTACAAAACATCAAAATTCTTCCAATCCTTCGGAAGTTCAAGGTTCAGACTACCACTCGCACCAGGTCCAATATCAGGAGATTTAGCTGTTCCTGATTTTTTCTCTACCTCACCTTTTGGAAACAAATTCCCAAATTTCACCAGCTCAAAAGAATATTTGCAGAGGTTTAAGTTGGTAAATAAATATCTGTTGCTTACTTCTAACTTTCCGTTAAAAGAAGTTGTAAGTTCCATTGGTTTAAAAACAACAGGGGACCATATCTCTTTCACTGTATAGAAACTCCCCTCCTTCTGATGGTAAGGACCTAATATTCCGTCAGGAGCCAGGTTCCCTGCGACATCAATCGAATCATTCTTATCCCGTCGTTCCACACCTTCATCTGCAAATACCCACAGAAAGGCTCCTGCCGACAGTGGTTTTGACATCATAAAATTCCACTGTTCATCCAGTCCTGCTCCCAGACCTCCATCATTTAGCCCATGCAGAAATTCGGTCGGGAAAAATATCTCCTTACCATTATTGAGTGCATTTTTAACATAATCAAATTTTGGATAATGCTTTGTATTTGTGCCATTTATAATAGACCATGGCTCTATTACTGTCCTTTTCTGCGGATCATAAATAGCATAGTCTCCACGAACATCTTTGGGAAAACCACCCTCATTACCATTATCCCAGAGAACAATTGATGGATGATTTACATCTCGCACCACAAGTTCTTTAACAAGACGTTTTGCGGTTGGTGTGTCATAGAATTTCTGCCAGCCTGTTAATTCATCAAGCACAAAAAGTCCAATAGAATCGCATACATCGAGAAAATACTGATCAGGCGGATAGTGGCTCATCCTCACTGCATTCATGTTCATATCCTTAATCAGGTTTACATCTTCAACAGCCAGCTGTTTGCTGCTGGTTCTTCCCGATGATGGCCAGAATGTATGACGGCATACTCCTTTGAACATGATCTTTGTACCATTTACATAGAATCCGTCAGACTCTCTCTGCTCAATAGTGCGAAAACCAAACTTCTGAGTTATCCGGTGAACAACCTTTTTCCCGTTGTTGATACTCACTAAAACCTGGTAGCGATTCGGAAATTCAGGATTCCATAACTCGGGTTTGGTAAAGCTTCCTTTTATAACAGTTCTTCCGGTTGAGTCCTTACTGATATTAGCGCTTAGAATTTCACCGAATGGCTTGCCTTCAATAGTCTGAATCTGAGCTGTTATCGTTTTTGCCTTTCCGCTTCCCTTTGTGAATACATCCATATAGAATGAACCATCGGCTTTCGCATCAATAGCAACTCTGTCAATAAATTGTACGGGAACAGCCTGGAGATATACCGGACGGAAGATCCCACCGAACACCCAGAAGTCGGATATTCTTTCTGCCCTGTTAATACTCTCATTTGCAGATTCTTTGGTAACCTTTACCTCCAGAAGGTTTTTCCCTTCCCAATTCAGCAAATCTGAGATATCGTACTTAAACCTGTAAAATGCCCCCTGATGAACCGGACCTGCAAGCTTTCCGTTAATTTTCACTTCGGTATCGGTCATCGACCCTTCGAAAACGATATAAACAACTTTCTTCTTCCAGCCAGGCGATACAGTAAATTCATATTTATAAAGACCTGTTTCGTTATATTCCTTATTTACCTTACCATAAAGATAGGTGCCAAAACCCTGGAGTTCCCAGTTCGATGGAACCGCTATCTTGCTCCATTTGCCACTGTTCATTCCATTTGAACAGAAGAAATCCCACTGAACAGTATGGTCTTTATCAAGACCTGACAAATACTGTACTTCCGTTTTCTGTGCATTGACTGAAAGAAAAACTGAGAGAACAAGGGTGAATAAAAGTGTTTGTTTCATAATTATTGGCGTTAGAAAATACCACGCAATTTTGCAAAAAGAATCC
>JANXXP010000218.1 GCA_025350595.1 Bacteroidota bacterium | reverse complement strand
TTGGGCATGCTTAATATCATTATTTAACTATACAGTTCTGGCATATTGTCCATTATCTTTGACCTTTTAATATTGATATCAATTAAAAAGTCAAAGATAATGGACAATATGCCAGTACTGTATAGTTAAATAATGATATTAAGCATGCCCAAGTAGAATCATTGATTAAGGCTCTAGAGCAAAAACCTTTGTTTAACTTTTCGATAAACTTTTTAAGAAGTTCATTGTTACTTATTATTAACACATTTAAAAACATAAACATTATGAAAAAGCATATCCGTGTTTACGGCTTAATTATTTTGATCTTTATCGGATCATCTATCTCTCTTCTCAACGCGCAAAATTCAAATCGTATGTTAAAAGAAGAAAATGTGACTTATACGGCTGAGGGTACTCTTCTTAAAGGTTATATAGTTTATAATCAATATCAGAAAGGGATAAGGCCTGCGATACTTGTTGTCCCGGAATGGTGGGGGTTGAATGAATACACAAAAATGCGTGCCAGGAAGCTTGCAGAATTGGGCTATATAGCAATGGCTGTGGACATATTCGGAGACGGTAAAATCGCCGCCAATCCACAGGAGGCTCAGGATCTTACAAAACCATTTTACCAGAATCCTGGTCTCGCAAAAAACCGGCTTGAAGCTGCCCTAAAAAAGATAAAGGAATATACTGAAACCGATCCTTCAAATGTTGCCGCTATAGGATACTGCTTCGGAGGAGGAATTGTGCTTAACTCAGCTAAGCTGGGCTCCGATTTTAAAGGAGTAGTCAGTTTCCACGGAGGACTTGCAGGTACCCCGGCAAATAAAGATCTTCTGAAAGCCAGAATTCTGGTATGCCATGGAGGAAATGACAAATTCGTCTCTCAGAAGGATATTGATACCTTTAAGCATCAACTCGACTCAATTGGGGCAAATTATTCGTTTAAAATTTATCCCAATGCGACACACGCATTCACAAATCCAGAGGCTACAAAAATTGGCAAGGAGTTCAACATGCCAATCGAGTATAATGCTGAGGCTGATAAAAACTCCTGGAACGATATGAAAGATTTCTTTAAAAGCTTATTCACAAAATAACCGGGTACCTCTAAAATCTTCATTAAACAATGAATCCGGTTTTTCAATATAAGAACCGGATTTTTTTGCAAACAGAAGAGGTGTCTTTTTGCAAAAAAATAACATTACTTATATTTCTTCAGATTTAGCCAGGAACCGCCATTAAAAACCTGTTCGAACCCATTTGAGTTCAATATCCTCTTGGCAGAAGCGCTTCTTGCACCCGAAGCACAGCAGGTTATTATTGGCTTGTTTTTATCAAGCTTTTTGATGTTCTGAGCTAAATTATCAATTGGAATATTTATGGAATTCTTAAGATGACCTGACTGATATTCGCCCTTTGTCCGTACATCCACAATCGCAGCTCCATTTGAAATTATTTCCTGAAGATCAACTTTTTTACCGAAAATCAGTTCTAGAAAATTCATAATTTATCCTTTCTGTTTGAGGTCAATTTAAAAGTCCAAAGATAAATACATAACTTGCAAATTCATATAATGGATATTCAGATTTAAAATTAACAACTTAAAAGCTGGCTATGTTTTCACAAGAGACTTACATTCAAAGACGCAACAAACTGAAAAAATCAGTTGGAACTGGTCTTATTCTGCTGCCTGGCAATGATGAAAGCCCGATGAATTATGCTGACAATGGATATCATTTCAGGCAGGATAGTTCCTTCCTATATTTTTTTGGATTAAATCAACCTTCCCTGGCCGGCATTATCGACTGTGACTCAGGCGAAGACACTATTTTTGGGAATGACCTCACGGTAGAGGATATTGTATGGACCGGTCCTCAGCCAACTTTAGCAAATCAGGCTATACAGGCAGGTGTTATAAAAACCGGAGATACCATATCATTAATAGAATTGCTTCGTAAAGCTCAGCTCAGGAACAGAAAAATTCATTTTCTTCCCCCTTATCGTTCCGAAAATAAAATTAAACTATTTGAATGGCTGGGAATAAAACCAAACGAATCCAAAGAAAAGGCTTCACTTGAGTTGATAATTGGCATTGTAAATCAGCGTAATTACAAATCCCCGGAAGAAATCAGGGAGATCAGAAAAGCCTGCGATATCAGTGTTGATATGCATACTCTCTCCATGCGCCTTGCCAAACCCGGTGTCTCAGAATCAAAAATTGCTGCAGCAGTATATGAAACAGCCCTTGCATCAGGTGGACAGATATCATTTCCGATAATTGCAACTATCAATGGTCAGACTCTTCATAATCACTACCATGGAAATATTTTAAATGACGGACAAATGTTCCTGCTTGATGCCGGAGCAGAGACTCAGATGGGTTATGCAGGTGACCTTTCAAGCACTACTCCGGTTAATGGAAAATTTACATCACGCCAAAATGATATTTATTCGATATGCCTTGATAGTCATAACACCTCGATCACCATGCTAAAACCAGGCGTCCCATTTAAAGAAGTATATTTTGAAGCATGCAGGATCATTTGCCGTGGAATGAAAGATCTGGGGCTAATGAAGGGCAATATAAACGATGCAGTAGTCAACGGAGCACATGCTTTGTTTTTCCCTTGCGGATTAGGCCACATGATGGGTTTGGATGTTCATGACATGGAAGATCTGGGAGAAGTTTACGTCGGATATGACGGCGAGCCCAAAAGTACACAATTCGGACTCAAGTCACTTCGCCTCGGACGCAAACTGGAACAGGGTTTTGTATTAACTATTGAACCGGGAATATATTTTATCCCGGAACTTATTGACCAGTGGAAAGCGAAAAGACATAATGGTGACTATATTAACTTTGATAAGGTAGAGGAATACAGGACATTTGGAGGCCTCAGAAACGAGGAAAACTTCCTGATCACTGAATCAGGATGTGAACTTCTTGGCAAATCAAAACCTAAAAGCATTACTGAGGTTGAGAATGAATGGGCAAAAGGAAGCTAGAGAAATAGCTTAGTTTTTCTGCATATTAAAATTCCCTACAGACCATTGCCACGATTCTTTAATAATTGCCAGCTGCTTATACCCTTTTCCGTTTGAGGTCAGAACAATGGAATACCTGCCGGTTCGCAGACCAGTGAACTGAAATTCAACTTTGCCAAAGCCCGATTCTTTAATCTGAAATGATTTAAGGAGACTATCCGCTTCATTCCTGATTTCGATGACAGGAAGTGCCGGCTGCTTTTTCTTTGACGACACAAATTGATCGGGGTTCAAATAATAGTAAATTTCAAAAGAGTTTGGTTCATTTGGCGTGAAAAGATGAGTATTTCCCATCAAACGACGGTTTCCAAGCCAGGCGGCTTCTGAGTAATTTTTCAATGGCTTGCTCTTTAAAGGAAACAATACTGCATGACTGTTAAAGATTGAATCGCTGAGCTGTTTGAAAGGCGAAATATTTCCAATATAAACTCCACGACCGTATGTTGCTACTATCAGATCATTTTCGCGCGGATGTATAACGATGTCCTTTACCGGAACAGAAGGAATCTGCTCAAATTTAACCCATTCTTTCCCGCAGTTAAAAGTTACATAAAGACCCCCGTCAGTTCCAACGAAGAGAAGGTTCTTGTTATCAGAATCTTCAGTTATAACGTTAATTGGTTGTTCAGGAAGATTCCCGGTAATTTTTTCCCATGTTTTTCCACTATCGGATGTTTTGAACAGTAAACTTTTGAAATCGTCCTTTGAATACCCTGAAAAACTCACGTAAGCTGCAGCTTTATCATGGGCGGAAGCAACCACCCTGGTTGTCCAGTAACCTGCAGGACAACCCGCTGACAATAGTGCTGAAGTACAATCGGTCCAGGAGGAACCATTATCAGGGGTAAACTGTACTTTCCCATCATCAGTACCCGCCCACAGGATTCCTGGTTTCAATGGTGATTCATCGAAAGTCGTGATTGTACAATACTTAATATGACCGCGTCCATTTTGCTTAACAGGATCGTTAGTTGTAAGGTCGGGACTTATTTCTTCCCAAGTCTTTCCCTGATTTACCGATCGCAGCATCATTTGTGCAGCGGTATAGATTATTGAAGAATTGTGGGGAGATAGTAAAAGTGGCGTTGTCCACGTATATCGATATGCCGGTTTTCCCTTTGCTGCTTCCGGCATGATCCGGGTTGAGGTGCCGGTCCAGGCATCAAGTACCAGCTGCTGCCCAAACTGACCTGTAGAATAAATCCATCTCCCTGTTTCTTTATCCACTTTGCAATACATTCCATCGCCTGAACCAACAACGGTCCAATCCTCAGGACCTATTTCGCCTGCCCAACCGTTAGAAGGGCCCCGCCAAACATCGTGATCCTGCAATCCAATATAAATATTGTATGGGGTTAGAAAATCATAACCTACTGCATAGATCTCCTCAATCGGAATCTGGTAAAAATGGCGGGTAGTTTTTCCTCCGTCAAAAGTCTCATAAACACCGCCATCACTTCCCAGAAGCATGTGATTGCCATCTTTTGGATCTATCCACATGGTGCGATGATCCCCAAACATTGATTCAAGATAATGAGTAGTGTCGCCTTCAAACCCGGTCCATGTTTTACCGGCATCAAATGAAATATGCATAGCATCACTAAGCACCCAAAGGTTATCAGGATTTTGCGGGTTGCAGAAGATCTGGTTGAATGAATATGCTGCTTTTGAACTCACATTATATTTTTCCTTATTCATTTTTACCCACGACTGTCCAGCGTTATCGGAACGATAAACTTCGCCACCCTTAAGCTGGTCGTAATAATTATCGCGTGAGGTATTCATCATCCCTTCTGTTTTGAGCTCTTTGGCAGGATCCTTAGGGTTCAGATTTTCGATAACAGCATAAACAATCTTTGAATTACTTTTACTGATTGCCAGACCAATTCTGCCCAACTCACCATCAGGTAGTCCGCTTAAAGTTCTAGCCCAGGTCTTCCCAGCATCCTGAGTTTTGTAAACAGCGCTACCCTTTCCCCCGGCCTCGAAATGCCAGGGGTATCTGGTCTTTTCGTAAGCAGAGGCATATAAAACAGAAGGATTTGATGGGTCCATTATCATATCAATTACACCTGTCCTGTCATCAATATAGAGAATCTTTTCCCATGTTTTTCCGCCGTTGGTAGTTTTAAAAACTCCACGCTCAGTATTGGAAGAGTAAAGATGACCCATCGCTGCAACATAGATTATATCTGCATTTTTGGGGTCAGTTATTATTTTTGCGATATGATGGGAATCTTTTAATCCCATATTGGAATAAGTTTCCCCTCCATCAGTTGACTTATAAATACCATTCCCTGCAAAGGAAGAACGTGCATTATATGATTCGCCTGTTCCGACCCAAACCACATTTGGATCAGAGGGAGCCACAGCAATTGCGCCGATTGTGGTTACTCCGTACTTTTCGAAAACAGGATAAAAGGTGGTCCCATTGTTAACGGTTTTCCAGACACCACCATTTCGTCCGGAAACAAAGAAGGTGTACTTGTATTTTTCACCCGGATTTTCTGGTACTGCTATTGCCGAAACCCACGCTCCAGCGCGGTAAGCTCCAAGATTCCGGAAATCTATCTTGCCAGGCATAGCCGGGTTAAGCTTCTCCTGACAATTTGCTGAAGATGTAAATAATGCAGCAAGAATTAGAACAATAACCACCATCAATGATTTCATTTTTTCTATTTATTAATATCCTGTTTGAGTATCCTGCATCCAAATATACGTCCGGCTGTTCTTCCATGATTTGCATCGATCTTAATTGTTACAGTTGTTTTATTTCCAATAAGATCTGCCGGGATAGTATATTCATTATCGTAAAACTTACCTGTTATTCCGCCATTCCATTCAACATAGGCTATTTTTACACCGTCAATCAAAAGATCGAATTTACGATCCTTATCATCGCCAATATAGGTGAGAAGTAAAATATTGGCAGTTCCGGGAATTACTTTCATAGTGTATGAAAAGCTATTATCGCGGCGTGCCTCTCTGCCTGGCCTTCCCAATGCAATATCGACGTATGATTTCTCAGTCGCAACAAGATTATGATCACGTTCAGGCTGCATTTCACCGATTCTGAAAAAATCGATTGTGCGTTCTTCTATTAACTGCTGCTGTTTCTTAACGGCCTCATATTCAGTTTGTCTATCAGCCCAGGCTGCTTTTGTAAAAAAGTCGAAATAGACACTGTAATATTTTTTGTACAAGGTGTAGAATGGTTTGAGCGAAATATCTTTTGGCTGTCCGACACTTTTTGTTTCGAATAAAAGTTTCTTTGTGTCAACCGGTTTCAGCCAATCATTAATATTTCGGTTATCGGTCAGTAAAACCGGAGTTCCGAATACCGGATCAGGTAAGGTATCTCCCAGATCAGCAGCCAGCACGATAGGGCCATAAAGAAAAGCTATCCTGTCTGCGTTATCAGGCATCGATTCAATATGCAGATCCATTGGCAACGTAATTTCGACTTTATCATTGGGTTTCCATTTCCTGTTTATCTCTGCATAACCGGAGGCATTTTGAGTAATTTTTACAGATTTCCCATTTATTATAACTGAGATAGCGCTTTTGGCCCATGCCGGCTGACGCAGAAAAACTGAAAAATCCTGACTTTTCTTTAAACCTATTGTGAGAGTAACTTTGTTATCATAAGGGAAAGCAGTTTCCAGTTTAACCGATGCACTACGAGATCTCCAGTTTAATTCAGAAGGGATAAACAGATTGACGTACAAGTTGCCTCCTGGTGTTTCATTGTAGATGGCTTCCACATATTTGCTGTGATTTTCCATTCCGCTGCCAACACAACAGGTAAATGTATTGAACTTATCGCTGAATTCCTTATGGGTACCCATGCGAAGCGGGGTAAAATAACACATCATTCCGTCATCAGGATTTTGTGATGAAAGGATGTGGTTATAGAGTGTCCGCTCATAGAAATCAAATAGTTTGCTGTCAGGTTCCCAGGAGAAAAGGTGCCTGGTGAGTTTTAACATATTATACGAATTGCAGGTTTCGCATGTATTGTCGCTCAGTCGGTCGTTGAGCTTATCGGGTTCTCCGAGGTATTCATAATTACTATTTCCTCCTATAACATACGCCTGGTGATGTGCCAGTATTTCCCAGAAAAATGTGGCAATTTTTTGATCTTTCGGACTGTTGGTAAGTTCATACCTGCGGGCAGCTCCTATAGCTTTTGGAACGTTGGTATTTGAGTGCTTTCCAGCCAGAGGATCAATGCCTAAGGCAAGCTTACCCATTATAAATTCATCATCGAATTTATAAGAAAGATCAAGATACTTTTTGTTGCCGGTAACTGAATAGATATTTACCAGAACATCGTGCATCCCGCCATACTCGCAGTTGAGCATCCTGATACGCTGCTCCTCAGTAAGGTTTTTCAAAACCTTTTCAGTCCAGTCTGCCATACCGGTAACGACTTTCAATGCTTGCCGGTTATCACAATAGAGGTATGCATCAACCAGCCCGGCCATTACTTTATGCACTGTATACCATGGCGACCAGGCTCCATTCAGGTCAAAGCCACCGGATTTTATCTCTCCCCTTGAAACTTTAGCCCAAACGGTATCTTCATTTGGAATAGCTCCAACGTAACCCGATTTCCGTGCCTGCTGACAACGTTCAAGTTCGGACACGATATTATCTACTCTTTTTTTAAACTCAATATTTCCCGTGTTGGCATAAAACAAAGCACAGGCGGAGAGATAATGCCCCAGGGTGTGACCTGAAAGACCTTCACTTTCCCAGCCACCGTATATCTCACCCTTTGTTGGCAAACCTGCATTCTGGTAAAACCGAAACAGCAGCCGATTGGGTTCAAGTACCAGAAGATAAGCAGCATCCTTCTCCATGGCCGTTTTGAATGGACTTCCGCCCAGAAGCTTAACATCCGTCAGATTGAAAGCATAAGCCTTGATGGGAGCCAGCGGATTAACAACAACTTTGTCATTTTTCAACTCAGGCACGTAGGATTGTGCGTTGATCATCAGGGTGACCGCCAGTAAAATCGCTGCTGAAATAATTATTCTTTTCATCCTTTAATATGGCTTTATACTAACTGATTTATTTTGGAAGACCGTCAAAATTCATCTTATCAATAAGCTGATTTATAACATTCATGTCACAGATCAGATCGGCTGTGATTTCAACCAGAAATCTCTTGTTGAC
The DNA here is from genome assembly GCA_025350595.1 of Bacteroidota bacterium. Classification (GTDB taxonomy): domain Bacteria; phylum Bacteroidota; class Bacteroidia; order Bacteroidales; family VadinHA17; genus LD21. The sequence continues at coordinate 11,826 of JANXXP010000218.1, read as the reverse complement.
AAGGAACACCTTACCCGATTGCTGGCAGCCATATTCGTTTGAATTTACCATTTCCTTTCCATCGTATTTCCCTTTCACTTTGACTTCTTTTTCACTATTTGATCCACCTTTCAGCATTTCTTCAGCATATTCCAGGCTCCCTTTCTGATCGCTGATTGAGATTCTGATTTCATACACTTCATCAGGATTTCCATCTTCTCCTCCCTTACCTTTCTTTTTAAGCTTGCTGTACATGATGTTCACCTGCGGAGGACCTGAGGTTATTTCTGTTTCTCCTTTTTTAAATCCTTCCGGGCCGGAAGAAGGAAGTGCACCAAGAAGAATTTTTGTAGCAGGGCTTAGCGGTTCCGAGGCACTGTTAGCTGATCCTGAAAGACTTGCCCTTCCTGTTGCATTGTCCCATTCAGAGACAAAGTGTTTGTCTTCAGGAGCCATTTGTGAATCATTTATTGAAAATTCCACCCCGCTTCTCCCGGATGTGACTTCAAAAATCTCAGCCCCTTTTTGCCCCTGGAATTCCACAACTTTTAATACAAAGAATCTGATCTTCATATCAGGAGGCATCTGCTTCAAAAGCATATCAGTCTGTTGCTTAAGAAAGGGAAGCTGAACTGAAAGGCCATTTGAATCAAGAGGTTTTATCTTAAGTGAATTTTCATAATATGATACAACCTTATCAAAACTCTCTTTAGCAATGAAACTGCAGCATATCTTACTGTCATCCGGTCCTATGTCGGTTTTTAATCCAGCTCCGGGATAAACAGGAATGATTTTCCCTGATTGCAATTCATTCTGACATCTTGCAAATTGCATTGAAAGCAATACGGCACAGAGCATTAACAACAAATACCTTGAGATGGATTTCATAGTTCTATTTTATTGGTTTATACAATATTAAAAGAATCTCAATAAATATTTCTCAGTCAAATCAGCTATCTTATTGTCAGAAAGAAAATGTGACCTCAATTTAAAGTATTATTTCCTTCCGGCATAAAAGATTCATCCATATAATATTTTGAAGGATCAGAAGGATTGATATAAACATCGATATTATATCTCCCGTTCAGAAATGGAGCAGGATCTATTGTGTAGTCTTTACTGAAAAAAAGATATTCCTTATAGTTCCGGTTATCAATCCATTTACATTTTATCACCCAGGGGTTATTCGGACCCATCCTGTATTTATCGTTTCTGTAAACTGAAACAAACTCAGCAGATATTTTCATACCGGACTTTCTAAGCTGCTTGTTTTTAATATCCTCGGAAAAATAACGAACAAAAAAGTAAATCCCCAAAAAGAAAAATAGCCCTCCGAAAATTGCCCCTCTAAGATTATAACCTATACTGTCTCCAAAAGTCATAATTTGAGGATCGGCTCTATCATACCAGATCGCAACTTTATCCCCTTTGGATACCATAAAACGTTTCCGGGCTGTAGCTGTCAAAGGCTTACCATCAGGGGAAGTAAAAGATACTGTAACATCATAAGTGGTTGCGCCTTTGGAACTGCTTATTCTTTTTGATTCTATTACAAAGCTATCTGTTGAGATCCCGTGCCTTTTGAGTTTGACCGATTTATGGATAACCGGAATTGTAAAAGCAAATATTATTAATCCTGCAGCTACTAAAATCATAGGGGCTATTTTCTTTTTCATGACTCAGGTTTTTAGATTTAATACATAAACTTCGAACTAAGTTAAACAGATTTTCAAGAAAATAAAAAATCGTTCTATATTTAGATGAACATTTAACTCAAAGTGTTGTTTTCTAAACAAAAAACGATGAAAAGATCACTTATTTTTATGCTTACAATTATGCTATTCAGTTCAGCAAATTCCCAAAAAACCTTATCCGTTGTATCATCAGTTGATTTAAACAGATATAAAGGCAAGTGGTTTGAAATTGCCAGACTTCCAAATTTTTTTGAAAGAAAACTAAAATGCACGTCAGCCGAGTATTCACTACGTGATGATGGAAGAATAACTGTAATTAATGCCGGTAATTATATAACAGATCCACTTAAAAGCACATCAGCAAAGGGTGTTGCATGGATCCCCGACAAGAATTTTCCCGCAAAACTTAAGGTTCAGTTCATGTGGCCATTCTCAGGCGACTACTGGATAATGCATCTTGATAAAGATTACAGATATGTACTTGTAGGAGATCCATCATTCAAATACCTCTGGATACTCGCAAGAGAAAAGACAATGGATGAGACAACCTATAAAATGCTGTTGCAAAAAGCTATAGATAGTGGATATGATGTAAAGACAATTATCAGAGTTGAACAGAATTGCAAATAGAAAGTGCCTGAAGTTTAGAGTGACTTGAGTACTTAAAGTTGAAAAAAATACTCCTTTTAGCCTCCAAAGAAAACAAACATAGTTGCAGCTATTGTAGCTCCAAGTAAAGGTCCGAGTATTGGAACCCATGAGTATTTCCAGTCACTGTCGCGTTTAAGCGGGATAGGCAGAATGAAATGCATTATACGCGGACCAAGATCACGAGCCGGGTTGATAGCATATCCGGTGGGACCCCCAATTGACAGGCCCAGACCAAGAACAACAATTGCAACGGGCAAGGCGCTCAATGCTCCCAATCCAACTTCCGGTTTTGCCATATAAAGAACAGCTAAAGAGAGGACATAGGTTCCTATAACCTCTGTAAGAACATTATACCAATAGCTTCTGATATTCGGAGAGGTACAGAAAACACCGAGTTTTGCATCTCCGTCTTCAGTTGCATCAAAATGCTTTTTATAAGCCAGCCATACAAGGAAAGCCCCAAACATAGCACCAAGAAACTGGGCACATACATATTCCGGAAGCAGGGAAATAGAAAATTTACCTGCAATAACAAGTGCCAGAGTAACAGCCGGATTCAAATGGGCGCCACTGAATGGAGCCGCAATAAGTATTCCGGTAAACACTCCGACTGCCCATCCGAATGATATTACAATCCAACCACTGTTATTTCCTTTGGTTTTATTTAGAACCACGTTTGCTACAACACCTCCTCCAAAGACAAGGATAATTGCAGTTCCGAAAAATTCAGCAAAAAACGGACTCATATTTTCTGGTTTTAGTTATCGTTTATGTTGTAAAAATAAAAATAGTTTTGATAAAAAGTATTTAATTTGAAAGAATTAAAAGCTACACTAAAACTCTAAGTACTCTGGTCACTCTAAGCACTATTTGATGTCATCAGCCCACGCTTTTGCTGCATTTACGGCTCTGTGCCAGCCTTTTATAAGGGAAGAAGTCTCACCCGCTTTTATCTGGGGAGAAAAGGTGCGATCCATCTGCCATTGCTTCTTAATCTCATTGATATCGTTCCAATATTTTACTGCAAGTCCGGCAAGATAAGCAGCTCCCAAAGCTGTAGTTTCGGTAATTTTTGGACGGACAACTTTTGTTTGCAGTAAATCGGACTGAAACTGCATCAGGTTGTTATTGACAGTAGCCCCTCCGTCAACACGTAATTCGCGAATATCAATCCCAGAATCTTTCTGCATAGCGAGAAGAACTTCGAGTGTCTGAAATGCTATACTGTCGAGTGCAGCACGGGCAATATGTGAAGAAGTTGAGCCTCTGGTAAGGCCTACCATCGTACCTCGTGCATGCTGGTTCCAGTGAGGCGCTCCAAGTCCGGCGAACGCGGGAACAAAATAAACACCATCACTATCTTTTACCTTTGCTGCCAGTTTCTCAACATCTGATGATTTTTTAATTATTCCAAGACCGTCACGTAGCCATTGAACAACAGCCCCAGCTATGAAGATACTTCCTTCAAGGGCATAATTAGTTTCTTTGCCTATTTTCCAGGCGACCGTTGTTAGAAGTTTACTTTTCGACTCTATTGGTTTATTCCCAATGTTCATCATCATAAAACATCCTGTCCCATAGGTGTTTTTAACCATCCCAGGTTCAATACACATCTGTCCGAAAAGAGCAGCCTGCTGATCACCGGCAATACCCGCAATTGGAATATCGGATGCAAACAATCCTACAGTATTTCCATATACTTCACTGCATGATCTGACATCAGGAAGCATACTTAAAGGAATGTTAAATATTTTAAGTAGTTCATCATCCCAGTTAAGCGAATGTATGTTAAACAACATGGTTCTTGATGCATTCGAGACATCAGTAATGTGCAATCCTCCGCGCGTCAGATTCCATATCAGCCATGAATCAACCGTTCCGAATGCCAATTGTCCCTCTTCAGCAAGTTTTCTGGCGCCCTTGACATTATCAAGGATCCACCTGACTTTAGTTGCAGAAAAATAGGCATCGATAATCAGACCGGTTTTCTCAAGAATTTTCCGGCTTTGCCCATCTTTCTTCAACTGGTCGCAAAAATCAGCAGTACGCCGGTCCTGCCATACAATTGCATTATGAATCGCTTTTCCCGTCTTCCTGTTCCAGACTACAGTTGTCTCACGCTGGTTAGTAATACCTATTGCGGCTATGCTGCTGCTTTCGAGACCTGCTTTTGTAATTGCCTCCAGAGCAACACCGGCCTGCGTTGACCAGATTTCTTCAGGATCGTGCTCAACCCATCCGGGTTTTGGATAGAACTGAGTAAATTCCTTTTGAGCAACCGTAACAGGAAGGCCATTATGATCAAAAATGATTGCGCGGGAACTGGTAGTTCCCTGATCGAGTGCTAAGATGAATTTTTTCATTTTTCCCGGATATAATTGTTGACTAATTCATGATATGATTCAATTTGTTCATTTTGCCATTTCAAATCAAATCCCAACTCATTGGCTAAAATGAATGCTACCTCAGTAGCCATTTCTGCACTGGCTCTGGCATTTAGCAATAAAGACCTTGTCCTTCTTGCAAGCACGTCTTCAACTTCCAATGGCATTTCATACCTGCAGATCCAGATTATTTCGGCCTTTGTGTATGGAAGTCTGTCATGCATGGGTAAACCCAATGCAGGATTATTGTTAATCATTTCAGCTATTTCTGATGACCCATCGCCGTAAATATGCAAACGGTTTTCTGAGTCAACTGATCTTAACTCAGTAAGCTTAAGATCTGAGGTTATACATTTCCTGTTTACAAGAAATCCCTCTTTAATTGCCTTATCAATAGTCTCTTCAGCCATACGCCTGTACGTAGTCCATTTTCCACCCACAATACTCAGTAGTCCGGATGGTGAGAGTGTAATTTTATGTCTGCGCGAAACTTCTTTTGTAGATGCCGGATTATCGGGGTCGGCTGCAAGAGGACGCAGACCTGCATAAACACAGAGTATATCTTCGTGCCGGGGAGGTTTTACCATGTATAACTCTGCTGTATTCAGAATAAATTGAATTTCTTTCTCAAGGGCAACAGGTTCTAGACTAATTTTATCCAGAGGGGTATCAGTTGTTCCTATAACAACTTCATTATACCATGGGATTGCGAACAGCACTCTCCCATCTGAGGTCTTTGGGATCATTATAGCTGAATCACTTTCGAGAAATGATTTGTCGAGGACTATATGGACACCCTGACTTGGTTTTATAGTGTGTTTGGCCTGAGGATTATCCATTCTGGAAATTTCGTCAGCAAATACTCCAGTGGCATTTATCACCAGATTTGCTTTCAGATTAAATTCTTCTCCTGAAATCATTTCTTTAGCAGAGACAGCGCAGATCTTTTCCTTTTCATTTTTCGAAAATGCGGTGACCCTGAAATAATTGAGAACCAATCCTCCCTTATCAACACATGTTTTAGCCAGGGCCAATGCCATGCGTGAATCATCAAACTGACCATCGTGATAAACAACTCCTCCCTTTAAACCTTCAGATTTCAAAAGAGGTAATCTTTTCAGGGTTTCCTTTTTGCTGATAAAGTATGACTTACCCATACTTAACCGCCCGGCCAACAGATCATAAAACTTAAGACCGACAGTGTACATTATAGCATCCCATAAAGTAAAAATGGGAATAACGAATTCCTGATTAAAGGTGAGGTGAGGCGCATTTTTCAGCATCAACCCCCGTTCGTGCAAGGCCTCCATAACCAGTAGCAGGTCACCCTGTGCCATATACCTTACACCACCATGTACCAGTTTTGTGCTCCGGGATGAAGTCGCTTTTGCGAAATCAGATTGTTCAAGTAAGAGCGTCTTATAACCCCGGGAAGCAGCATCTAAAGCAATTCCTAATCCTGTTGCTCCTCCCCCGATGACAATAATATCCCAGATTGTATCAGGTTGTTTCCGTAATTCCTTTATTAATAAATCGCGATTCATTCTGTATCTGATTTGAATAATAATTTTACAAAATATTTTTGGAAAAAGCAAAGTTCATAAAACCAATTGAACCAATATATGAACATACCTCTGGATTTTTGCCCCCCAGCCCCCAGAAGGGGGAGTTATTCAGCGTATATTATTAATTTTAATTATGTCTTGGCTTAGTCCCACCTAGCTTGATTTGGGGGCAATCCCTACTTCAGCATTCCCTCTATATGTTCCGGATTGCCATCATTAGCAGCAGGTTTGATATCGAGAATCCTGCAAACCAGATTATAAATATCCACATTATTAAGTTCTTTAAACCGGTAATTCTTTTTAAATGATGGGCCTGAAGCATAAAAAATCGAAAACATATCAGAATCTGTATTATCATAACCATGAGTGCCACCTTTTATTGAAGAACCATCAGTCCGGGTGCCAATACTCCAGGAGCTATCCGCAACAACCACAATTTCAGGAATACGCGGGTTTGTTCCATAATGCCATTTTGCAGGGAGGTCAGATTTCTTCCAGGCTTTCATACCCTTAACTGAATTAAGCAAAATGAGAACACTATCGCGTTTTCCTTCAGAAGCGTTTATAAGATATACAGGGTTACCACCTGAAATTGAAGCTATCATTCTGTTAGGGACGATTGCTTTCAGGTTAATATATTTATCAGAAGAAATTGGACCCATCCCATGGTCAGAGACTATAATAAGATTGATTTTTTTCGCATCGGGTAAAGTTGAAAGTTTATGTCTTATAACACCAACAATGCTGTCGAGCCTGACTACTACTTTCCCGGTTTGAGCGGATGCGGGTCCAAATTCATGACTGGTAAGATCGGGCTCATCAAAGTAAAGAGTTACAAGTTCAGGTCGTTTTTCCCGAGGATAACCCAGCCACTTTATTACTGAATCAATACGGGCTTCATAAGTTATGGAACCATCATATTTCTTCCAGTACGAAGGATGTATTCCACCAACAGCTGCTTCTGATCCCACCCAGAAGAAAGAAGCCGATTTAACACCTTGTTTTTCGGCTGTAACCCACATAGGTTCTCCTCCATAGAAAGCAGGATTTTCTACAGCAGCCCTGTCGCCCATCCTGTAAAAAAGGCCAAGATCAGCAGCCGGAAAACTATTGTCAACCAGGCCATGATGATCCGGATAAAGACCAGTAGCTATTGTATAGTGGTTCGGAAAAGTTTTAGTCGGAAATGAAGGAATCATTCTGTCGGCTTTAACCCCTTCTTTTGCGAATTTGTTCAGATTAGGTGTTTTATACAATTTATTATAATCCAATCTGAAGGCATCAAACGAAAAAAGAACGACATAGTTTTTATATGGTTTTCTGCTATCATTTTTAAACCCTGGAAGAACAAGCAGAAGAATTATAACTGTTAAAACTGTTCTGAATGATTCTTTCTTTGAAAGATTTCGGTGAAGAAAAGGTAATGTTTGACTCATTATTAAGTTGATTATTTTATCCTCAAATATAACTGAAAAGATTTTTAATAACTTTGGAAAGAACTTATTGATTGCTAAACTTTGTTATAAAATCAAATAATATGAAAAAAGTAGTTTTTTCTGTAATGATTCTGACCCTTCTAAGCATTAGTCTGTTAGCACAGCCGATCTCTAAAGCCCTGCTGATTATTGATATACAGGATTTTTATTTCCCGGGAGGGAAATCAGCTCTTGTTGAACCAGAGAAAGCAGCAGCCAATGCAGCGTTGTTACTTGACAGATTTCGAAAAGATAAAATGCTTGTTATTCATGTTCGCCACAATTCTGAGACAGGGATGAAAATTAATGATATAGTAAAACCACTTCCGACAGAAAAGATTGTTACCAAGAATGCTGTTAACTGCTTCGTTAAAACAGACTTGCTTGACTTCCTGAAAACCAATAAGATAGACTCTCTGGTTATATGCGGTATGCAGACTCACATGTGTGTTGAAGCAGCAACCAGAGCTGCAAGTGACATGGGGTTCAAATGTATCCTTATTTATGATGCCTGTGCGACCAAAGACCTGAAATTCGGTGATAGAATAATAAAGGCTGCAGATGTTCACTATTCCACCCTGAGCACTCTTAAAAACTATGCCGTTGTTGAAAGCACGGTGGATTATCTGAAAAAATAAAAGACGCAGAATTCTATAAAGAATAAGAGACGCAGAAATTCTGCGTCTCTACAATTTCATAATGATGAATATTGGCTAAATCTCAAAGCTATCACATTCGCGATAGGCCTGAATAACCCGGGCTTCGCCCTCTTTTCCTTTAATACTCATACCATGTTCCATACAAAGAACACCCTGGTATTGTTTATTATAGATGTATTTGAAAACATTCTTAAAATTAATTTCACCGGTAGTTGGTTCATTTCGTCCGGGGTTATCTCCAAGATGGAACGCGGCTATTTCACTCCATGCAGCCTCGATGTTTGGTATTAAGTCACCTTCGGTTATCTGCTGGTGATATACATCATCAACAATCTTACATACAGGCCTGTTAACAGCTCTGCAGATAGAATAGGCCTGGGGTATTCCGTTCAGAAACAATCCCGGATGATTTATCAGAGTATTTAATGGCTCAAGCACTATTGTCAAACCGGCGGGTTCCATAACATCGCAGCAGTATCTCAGGTTATCAATAACATTTGCTGTCTGAAAATCCCTGTGAAGTTTTTCATCATACCTGCCTGGAACAACCAGGGCCCATTTTGCTCCTGTCCTTTTTGCAACTTCAACACCCTCCTTCATCTTATTGACCAGCATCTCACGTGTCTCAGGTTTATTAAGAACAAAAGAGGTGACAGCAAAATCGGCATACAATACAAAGGGTCCGAGTTCCATCCCCAATCGTTGCATTTCATTCGCAATCTTCACCTGGTCTTCAACTGGCCTGCTCATCAATCCATTATCGAACATCGCCCTGAAACCCATATCGTGACAGAACTTAATATTATCGGCCAGCTCTTTCCCTGCATGTTCTCTAAACATTCCAAAGCCAGGAGCGTATTTCAGTTTGAAAGGAGTAGTTGCATCAGTAGCTTTCTGATGTTTCCGGTCAGCCACTGAACCAAAGATGGCAGGAGCAGCCAGAATAGCTGCTCCAGTAACTGTGGCTTTTTTTAAGAAGTTTCTTCTCGTTGTATGCATCTAGATAATATTGAGAATAATCTATTTTTTAGCCGGAGCAGGATCCGGAACAAAAGCAAGACCTGCTATCGGAACTGATTTATCTACGTCAACAGGACCAAAGTCAAATACTTTTGGTCCGAGTTTAAGGTCGGAGTTCATCATTTCTTCGTAGGTTGTCTCTTTACCCGTGTAGGCAGAAATACGTCCCATGATAGCTGTCATTGTTGAAATAGCGGTATTTTCCGCTTCATTAATAACCTGACCATTACGGATAGCTGTTAACAGATCGATATGTTCCTGAACATAAGGATCAACACTTACACGGTCGGTTGGTTTGCCGTCTTTATCAAGCGGATACTTATATTTCCAAACTTCAGTTCCGGCAAGATCGATAATTGTACTCTGGCAGTTGGTTGATCCTTTTGAACCCTGAATTCTTTCGGAAACATTAGATGTAGTGCCATTAATCTGGCGGCACATACTATGGAAATGTGTCCCATTTTCAAATGTAAAGTCAACGCTGAAATTATCATACTGATTTCCGGTAACACGACGAAGTCTGGAACCCATACCGACTGCTTTGACAGGATGTGATCCTGTGAACCAGTTCATTACATCAAGGTTATGAACATGTTGTTCTACAATGTGGTCGCCTGAAAGCCATGTCCAGTTAACCCAGTCGCGGATCATCCATTCCATTTCAGACCAAGTTGGATTATTCTCACGATGCCAGAGTTTTCCTCCGTTCCAGTAAACATTACCTGCAACAATATCACCAATTGCTCCCTGTGCAACCTGCTGCCAGGTAGCTACGTAGTCACGCTGATGACGGCGCTGGGTTCCGGTTACAATACATAATTCCATTCCCTTTGCTTTCTGAGCAGAAGCCATAACTGATCTTGCTCCGACAGGGTCAACGCATACAGGCTTTTCAGCAAATACATGTTTCTTAGCGGCAATTGCAGCTGCAAGATGATCGGGACGGAACCTAGGAGGAGTAGCCAGGATGATAATATCCACACCAGCATCAATTACCTTCTGATATGCGTCGAATCCAACGAAACATTTATCAAGCGGAACTTCCTGCCCTTTTTCTTTTAAAATCTTCTCTCTGCAGGAATCTACACGGTCTTTGAAAGTATCTCCCAAAGCCACAATCTGGAGATTTGGTCCGGCACTCAGAAAGTTTATTGCTGCTCCGGAACCACGTCCGCCGCAACCAATTAGCCCTGCTCTGAGAACCTTTCCATCAGGTGCCTGGTCGAGCATTGTCGGAACTGCAACAACTTTTTTTGTTTCACGGGCACAACTAGTTATTAATGAAGGAACAATTACACTTGCTACTCCCACGGTTGCTGCCTTACCCAGAAAATTTCTTCTTGAAAGACTTGAATTTTTCATGTTAGTTAGATTTATAAGAACTGGTTAAACTTTATACTATCAGGTTAGATTTGAAATGTAACCAAATGTAATTATAGGCTTTTTAAAAAGCAAATATTTAATGTCCCGGATTTCATGTTTAAAAACTCTATTTTTCACTTCCTGTGTTACCAGTTTTTCCATCAAATTCACATACCACCCTGAACCCCACATTAAAACAGTCGGAGAACCACCAGATGCTTTTGGGCATCTGCGGATCAGTTCTTAACCACGACTCGCTTCTAGTGTAATCACGAGATGCACTTCTAAGAGCATCAGCAGTACTGTAAAATGATCCACCTCTTACAACATGTTCTGTACCCTCATCAGGGCCTTTAGGGTCTTTAATTATTCCGGCAGGATATTGAGAATATGCATCAGCCTTATACCAGTCGGAACAAAACTCGGCAACGTTCCCAGCCATGTTCTTTAAACCGAAGGGATTAGGTTTAACCTTATCGGGGGGTTGAGTTTTTGTCGGACTGTTACCTTTATAAATTACATAGGTATTAATTACAGCTGTATCGTTTTTAGATAGTCTTGCCCTTAATCCGCTTTTTTCAAATTTCTTAGGATCGCCAGGAAAAAAGTACGGACCCTGTGAACCTGCCCTGCATGCGTACTCCCACTCAGCTTCGGTGGGAAGACGATAATTTTTCCCGGTAACCCTACTCAACCATTTACAATAGGTTTCAGCTGCGTGAAAAGAGAAAGAAATGGCAGGCCTTTTACCGAGCCCCCATCCCTGATCAGGTTGACCGTACGGAGGTGTAGCTCCAGATATAGCATCTGTTTCCGATGCCTTGTTTTTTCTGAGTCCCTCAGTATCGGTAGAGCGACCTTCTGCTGCAGTCTGGACATAAAATGCAAGGTACTCATCCCAGCTGACTTCAATCTCCGCCATAAAAAACGGGCTCACTTCAACTTCCCTGACAGGACCCTCATCAGCTTTTCTGAATGGCTCATCAGCACGACTTCCCATTTTAAATTTTCCACCCGGAATTGCAACCATATTAAAT
>JANXXP010000067.1 GCA_025350595.1 Bacteroidota bacterium | reverse complement strand
GTTCGATATTATAGATCCTAAACAGAATAATGTCTTATCAAAATTTAAAATTGAAACATCTGCAATTGGGGATACTATTTTGTTTGAGAATAGTCTTACCTCCGAATTTCCAGCTGTAATTCAGGAGCCAGTCGCTAATAGAATTTATTATTTCTCCGGCGATTTCGCAAATTATGATATTCCGTATTGGACATCCAGATTTATGGGAGGATTTAAACTAAAAGCGTTCCTTTATTCAGATAAACCTGATGACGCACGAAGATTTTTCTGGCTCTATTACAAACCACTTGTAAATGGAATTTTTACAGATTATTACAACACAATTCATAAAAAATAATTTTTCTTGATTTAAATATATAGAAGTACAGGTTTGTTTCAGACCTGTACTTTTTATTTTAGTCTCTTTCTTATTTGTTATTTCAAATATAAATTATGAGGATATCAATAATTCAATCTGATTTATTCTGGGAAGATAAACTAAGCAATTTCAGAGGACTTGAGAAGATCATTAAACCACTTCATAATAAGACCGATATCATTATTCTGCCTGAAATGTTCAATACTGGATTTTCAATGAATACCTTGCAATTAGGAGAAACGCCTTATTCTGAAACATTCAGGTGGATGAAGGAAATTGCTTTAAAAGGAAATTTTGGTGTTTGCGGAAGCTATATCGTTAAGGATAATTATAAGTTCTTTAACCGGTGGGTTTTTGTTTCACCCCAGGATGAAACTTGGTATTACGATAAGAGGCATCTATTCAAGATGGGAGGAGAAGATAAGTTCTTTTCAGTAGGAAAGGAAAGCCTGATTTTCAGTTTCAGAGGGATAAGAATTAGTCCATACATCTGTTATGATCTTCGTTTTCCTGTTTGGAGCAGGAACAGTGAGAAGTATGACCTAATGATATATGCTGCCAACTGGCCTGAAAGCAGAAAAGAAGTATGGAACACACTCCTGAAAGCCAGAGCTATTGAAAATCAATGTTATGTAGCTGGTGCAAACAGATTGGGAACAGATGGAAAAGGACTTATATATTGTGGGGAGTCAGCCATAATTGATCCATACGGTCAGATAATTGCATCTGCTAATATAAACGAAGAGACCTCAATAACCGGAGAAATATCAATGACTGAATTATCCGATTTCAGAAAAAAATTTCCTGTTCTTGATGATGCTGATGATTTCACAATCAACAATTGACTTTAGGTCATCTATTCTCTTATTCTCCCGCTCTCCTCATCATTTCCTAAGAGCGTTGTAAAGCACTACTGCAGGATGAAGTCCTATTCTTCCGGTTCCATCCTTAATATGATGCCTGCAGCTCGTTCCTGGCACTGCAATTATAGTTCCCTCAGCGCTTTTTCTGATTTCCGGAAATAGCACCAGTTCTCCTATCTTATTTGACAGATCAAAGTGCTCCTTTTCGTACCCGAAAGATCCAGCCATTCCGCAGCATCCTGATGGAATCTCTGAAACAGTATAATTTACCGGTATTGAAAGCATTTCTTTTGTAAATCTTGAAGATGCTATTGCTTTCTGCTGACAATGAGCATGTAAAAGAACCTGAGACTTCTCATCCGTAAATAAACTGCGATCAATTTTACCTGCTTTGAATTCCCTTGAAATGAACTCATCAAGTAAGAGACAATTCTTCGCCAGTGTATCTGCTGATTTTTTCAAATCCTTTCCTGCTAGCTCAGGATATTCATCCCTGAAACCTAGAATAGCTGAGGGTTCGATACCAATTAATGGAATCTCATCGCTGATAAGTCCTGAGAATACATCGATGTTCTCTTTAATTGTTTTTTGTGCTTTTCTAACCAGTCCTTTCGAAAGGTAGGTCCTTGCACTCACGTTATGGTTAACAACTCTTACATTATAATTTAATGTTGTAAGCAACTTAATTGACAAAATACCGATTTCTGTATCATTATAATCAGTGAATTCATCGATAAAAAGATAAACCGAACTTTTTGGTGACTCAGGATTTATTTTTGAGAGGTTTTTTCTTACCCATTTTCTGAGAGTTGTCTTATATAATAAAGGTATTGATCTTTTAGTAGCAAAGCCAGTTACTTTTTTGATAATCCAGGAGGTAACTCCATTCTTCAGAAAAAAATTGAAAACAGGAGGAGCAACAGACCCTATCTTATTAATCACTGAAATGTATGCAATTATTCTTGATCTTAAAGGCATTCCGTGTTTATCATACCAATGCTGGAGATACTCAGATTTGATCTTTGCAATATCCACTCCGGACGGACATTCTGATTTGCATCCTTTGCAGGCAAGACAAAGATCCAGCACTTCGTAAATCTCTTTATGATCCCAGGGATCTCCTTCTTTACTCATGAATTCACGTATAACATTAGCCCTTCCTCTGGTAGTTTTATCCTCATCT
>JANXXP010000018.1 GCA_025350595.1 Bacteroidota bacterium | reverse complement strand
GGTTGAACACACTATCGAATTACTTCCAAAGATCCGTGCTCCAACAAATGTGCTATATCCAACAAGAGTATTATCGTGCTGATTATGGCTATTTTAAACTACCCGCTTTGCCGGGATGGAAAGGGTATGCCTGAAAAGTTGTAAAACACGCTAAAACAAGCAAAAACAGTTGATTAAGAAATGATAAATCAATGAAAATGTAAAAATAACACCAAAATATAACCCAAAAACCACCAACCTCAACTAAAATCAGGTTGCTCATGGAACACAAATAACGTCCGTAAGTGCATAGAAAAAGGCCAGGTGCCCGGATTTAGTGCGACCGGTAGATGATAAATATTTTGATGTAATATTTTAACTATTTATCTCAAGGCAACCGATGTCTTTATAATTAGGATCGGTCAAAAATGTTTGAACTAGATCATAGTTTTTCCGTAGAATGGCCTCAATATTTTGAGTACGTATATTTCCAAGTCTTAGCAAGAAGTAATTTCATCAGATTGTCTGAAGTTTACGTTCTCTATCAGCTGCGAACATTAAACTAGCTTTGATATCCTCTCTGGAAAGTTCTGGGTAGTCAGTGAGTACTTCTTCAAAACTCATTCCTGAGCCTAGCCATCCAAGAATGTCAAATACTGTAATTCTGGTATTTCTGATACAAGGTCTTCCAAATCTCTTATCGGAGCTGATTTTGATTATCTTGTTGTAAGTTTTCATGGTTCAAAGATACTACATTTTTAAATTGTACATCTCAATTTTACCCGGATTGCCGTTAGCACAATTATTTATTTATGGTTGCGTGAAGGAATAGTATATAACGAATTTGTCTCTAGTAAGAAGGTGAAGCGGGAAGGCAGTTAACTATAGCACCATCCGTGTTAGGTTTTTGTAGCAATTTTAATTATTTGTCCTGATAACAAATGTGTCAATGGTTAGTGAATGATTTTTTATTGATTTGTGTTGTCTATTGTAAGATTTTTTGTAATCCATTTAGAGCTTTCTCAATTCCAGTTAGATTTGATAACTCTTTCATTTTAATGTTATAGGAAGCAAATTTTTTCATTTTGTATTCATCTTGAATATCTGTTCTGTCAGTGTACGAGATGAAGATATCTTTATGGTGCTTAATGAAACTGAATTCTATAACATCAATCCCCTTTGTAACTTGCACAAGGTTTTTGCCATTCAGGTCAGAAATATAAAGATCATTAAAATCACTCTCATCTATCTTTTTATCATTATTGGAGTCCTCAAATGCAATAAGGTATCCAAAGTTTCTTATAGTAGTATCAATCTTTTCTTCAGTGTATGTGGAAGGAATTGTCATCGATAATATAAATGCTTTTTTGTCCAGGAGCCTGCTTATAACATCGTAGTTACTATCAAGAAACAAAATATTTAAAAAGTGATTACTTTGCTCATAACTGCCCTTTTCAAAAGAGGAACCAGAGCCAATTTTTAATGGATTATCATAAGTCTTTGGCATAATTTTAATATAGTAGTTCGATGAATTATAAATCGGTTCCGGAATATAATATTTTAGTCCCTGATTAATTAGTGTATCCCCATTATTTGTAATTATGTTATCCGTATTGACGGCAACTGAGTCATGGGAATTGGAAGATCTTTGGATTAAAGAAATTATAAAGACACTAAGTAAAACTAAAAGTGCTATAGGAATGATAAGTCCGTTAATGATTATTAACGATTTAATGAATTTTGTCATTTTGATATTTAAATTAAATGAGATAAAATCAAGTGTCAAGATACAATTTTTCTTTTGACAGTTAGGTTTCGGAGCCTTTTAAAAGTCCCGATAAGTGGGCAGGATTTTGGTAAGCAAAACCCCCTGCAAGCGGCAGGCTATTACAACGGCGCGCCTGTCCTCGCCGAAGGCGGGATTTTAAATCTGATGGCATAGACTTTTGGGGCTGATTGAGAAGTAGTCCGGGGTGCGGAAGACACTTTTGCAACTTTAGGCTTCAGGATGGAAGAAGCGAGTTGCAAATGTGCCTGATTGCAAAGCGTGGCGTTAAATAATTTATCATTCCCTGTCTTTTATAATTACTATTCGTGTTTGAGGCAATCCACTGGATTTTTTGAGGCAGTATTCCAGGTGTGCCAGCTGACCGTTAATAATGATATAATAACTGTAATGATTCCTGAAGATACAAATATCCACCAACTAAGATTTACCCTGTAAGCAAAATTTTCCAGCCATTTCTGCATTGAATAAATTACTATGGGGCAGGCAATTATGAATGATACTAGTATCCATCTAATAAACTCCAGGTTAAGCAGAATAACTATTCTACCTGCAGTCGAACCAGCAACTTTTCTTATACCTATCTCTTTAATACGGCTATCAATGGTAAATAAAACGAGACCGAATAATCCGATACATGAAACAAAAAGAGCCATTAAAGAAATGTAAGTTATTATTAATGATGTTGTAATCTCTTTTTTATACATTTTCTGAAAATCATCACTTAGAAATGTGAATTCGAATGGATATTGGGAAAAAAGAGTTTCCCACTTTTTCTTTAGAAAATCCAGGGTATTAGGAATATTCTCATTAGATATTTTTATCATTAAATTATCAAACAATTTCGGATAGAAAGTAAGTACTAATGGTTTAAGTTCATTGTGTAATGATTTAAAATTGAAATCTTTAATTACACCGACTACTTCTCCTTTACCTATTATATTAAATCGCTTTCCGATTGGATCATCCCACCCGATTTTTTTTACTGCCAAATCGTTTAGAACATAAACTATAGAACTCTTACTTGTAATGTTTTTAGGGAGGAACTCCCCTTTTAACAGTTCTATTTTCAGAGTACTTATAAAATCCTGATCGACAGATATCCAGTCCATGCCATTTGAATTATCATTTTCCGGAAGCCCCTCCCACCATGTATTTTGATAAAAACCTTGGGTTCCTGGGTAATAGGCAACTGCAGAAGCATTTAAGATGGCTGGATTTGTTAAGATCTCTCTCTTAAAAAGTTCATACCTTGGTTTAACTTGTGCCTGATATATTGGGATTACAACAACTTGATCAGAAGTTAATCCAAGGTTTTTATTTTTTATAAGACTTAATTGGACCTTAATCACAAGGGCGCTCGCAATAAGAGCAATTGAGATAAAGAACTGAAAAATGACAAGGCCTTTCCTTAAACCATTCACTGAAATAACTCTAGCTAACTTAAAGTCATTGTTAAGTGCCGAAACAGGACTTACTGATGAAAGCATAAATGCCGGATAACTTCCTGCAATAAATGTTATTAGCATTACAAGAAGTATGAACTTTACAAATGAGTTTAAGGTGAAAAGCGATTCTGTGTTCAGGGGAATTCCGGTAAGGGAAACAAATACTGGTATCAATAAGTAAAAAAGAAATAGAGCAATCATGAACGATAAAAATGTTATAGCAAATGATTCACAAAGAAACTGTCCAATAAGATTTGAATTTGAGGCTCCAGCTACCTTCCTTAAACCTGCTTCTTTTCCTCTTTTGGTATATCGGGCGGTTGCTAAATTCATATAATTGATGCAAGCTATAAGAAGAACCAAAATGAGAATTGAACTAATAATATAAACAGTTTTAATGTTTGTGTTGGTTGGTAAATCTGCACGTAGCCTTGAATACAAATGAATACTGAGCAAAGGTTGAAGATGAAGTTGAAATTTATCTTCACTCGGAATCTTTTTAACAACTCCTGGAAGTTTTTCATTTATGCTCCTGAAAGATCCATTATTCTGAGCCAAAATATAAGTTTGATAATTCCACATTCCCCAGGCCTTATTGCTTTTATCTTCTGAGAATGAGCTCAAAAAATCAAACTGAAGTTGAGAATTAGCGGGGACATCATCCAATACGCCTGTTATTTTATATGGAGTCTTATTATCTCCTAATAGTAATGTTTGACCTAAAGGATTTTTACTACCAAAATACTTTTTGGCTTTAGTTTCACTTAAAATAATGGACCCCGGATTGTTAAGAGCCGTTTCAGAATCACCTGTTAAGAGATTAAATGAGAAAATTTTAAAAATGGAAGGATCAGCTAAGTCAATTCTTTCCCAATATTGTTCATTTTCGTAATTGACAAGCACTCTGCCCAAATAACCGAATCTAACATAATCGATCACTTCAGGGATATCCTTTTTCAATGCTTCACCGAGAGGAGCTGGTGTGCCAGCAAAATTGTCCGAAGATTTCTCTCTTTCAAATTCTACGACAACTCTGAATATTTTATCTGCATTTTTATGGAACTTATCGAAGCTGAATTCAAATTGCAACCATACTAACAAGATAATTACTAGTGTCAGACCAATAGATAAACCTGATATATTAATTAATGAAAAAGTCAGATTCCTTTTAATACTGCGGAATGAAGTTACTAAGTTATATTTCAACATAATTATTCAGGTTGTAGAGTAATCTGTCAAGACTGGACAATACGGTTCAAATTTTATGCCAACTAAACAGTGGACAGTATATCAAGATCTTATGAAAAAAAACAATTATAACTTGTAAAAATGTTTTACCAATTTCGTAAAATTCTTTTACATTATTATGAAATCGACTATAGTTTTTCTGTAATTATATATCAAGAGATGAAGATGTTTTTTCGCTTTGTTAATTGTCATCTCGTTGAAGTTCTGTTTATCATGGTTAGGCCGGTATCTAATGAGAATGTACTGCTTCCTCACCTTCTGCAAACTTGAAGAATTGTACGTATGCTTCTATATATTCTCTTCCGGCTTCAACATCGTTTACATCA
>JANXXP010000389.1 GCA_025350595.1 Bacteroidota bacterium | reverse complement strand
TGTCAATAATCTCTTTCTCACTTGCTTTCATTTCAGTTAAACTTGCTTTTATTAAAGGCAAATAGCGTGTCTGCGGAAATCCATGATATTCTGTTTTCACTCTTTGTAATTGACCTTTTTCAATCATTTGATTTATTATTGTATGCATATTTTGTGGAACTGGCCCATAAGGCAACTTCCGGTATATAGCGCCTGTAAGATGTTCCTCATACATCTCATAATAATTAAAATCTGAAAAATAAAGTAATTTGTACAACATCGTCTCTCCAACATTAGGTTTGCCTGCACACCGTTCCAGAATATATAGCAAGATGTTTTTAAATATGCTTACTTTCAGAACCGGGACAGAGATGCGTTCTTCGGGTTTAAAACAACTAAAATTCAATAAGTAGTCTGGAAGTTGTCAGGCACATTTGCAGTTCACCTGAGTCCAATAAAAAACCAAAAGCTGCAAAAGATTTCCTTCCCGTACCTTTGGGATAATTAGAAAAATGACTTCAGAAGGAATTAATCTAATCATGCGAAAATATTAGAAATAGTCCTAATTATAAAACGAGTAATGTGTATGTTGTTTACAATATTGCTTTGATAGCCAAGGTGGAAGCAATTGTTCGGAGGTTTAGACCTGGAACCATCCCTTCTATACCAGGCACAAATTTTTTTTGCATAGTCGGACTACATTGTGACAACGATTCTGTAACTTTAAGATTTTAACCATGGCAGTATAATGGAGATCAATCTATTAAACTTAAGAAATTCAATTAATAAAGCTTACCTGAAAGTAAAACCCAATCGTACACAAATCGAGACTTTCAAGAAGAACATTACCAACCTGTTTGACCAGATTAAAGAATCGGAATCCGAAGAGTTTCATAAAAATATCATTTCTGAATTTCTTAAGAACACTTACTATTCTCCTGACAATTACATAAATACAAAGGGCAGATCTGACCTGGTTATCCATAATGGAAAAGATTCAAACTCAACCGTTGGTGTATTATTTGAGGTTAAAAAACCAGGTAATAAATCGGAAATGCCTACATGTGAAAACATCAACAGTAAAGCATTTCATGAGCTGATTCTGTATTTCTTACGTGAACGAATCTCCAACAAAAATATCGAAGTAAAGCATTTGGTAATAACGAACATTTTTGAATGGTTTATTTTTGATGCAACTGATTTTGATAAACTCTTTGCAGAAGCTAAAAGTTTTGTTAAACAATTCACTGACTTTGAAGAAGGAAGACTTTCCGGCACTAATACAGATTTCTTCTATAAGAGTATTGCTGAGCCATTTTGCAACAACCTGGAATCGATGATTTCGGCAACTTACTTTGATATAAGGGATTTCGAGGGAATTATTAAAAATGCTGAAAAAGAAGATGATAATAAACTGATCGCTCTTTATAAAATCTTATCCTCAGAACACCTCCTGAAGCTTTCATTTGCAAACGATAGCAACAGTCTTGATAAAACTTTCTATAATGAACTTCTTCACATTATCGGACTTGAAGAAACGAAAGCAGGAAGTAAAAAGATAATCGGAAGGAAGATTGAGAAAAAAAGAAACTCTGCTTCTTTAATTGAGAATTCAATAACAATTTTAAAATCTGAGGATTGTCTTTCTCAGATAGGCAAACTGTCGGAATATGGTAATAACAAGGAGGAACAGTTGTTCAATATTTCTCTGGAACTTGCAATAACCTGGATAAACCGCATACTTTTTTTGAAATTACTTGAAGGACAACTGATCAGGTACAACGATGGAGATAAATCATTCAGATTTCTTAATGTGGAAAGAATTCATGATTATGATGAATTGAACAAGTTGTTTTTTCAGGTACTTGCAGTTAAGGAAGATGATAGAAGCGAGGCTGTTAAACAAAAGTTTAAGAATATTCCATATCTGAATAGTTCTCTCTTTGAACCCAATAGTCTTGAACACAAGACCATAAGAATAAGCAATCTTGATGACCATTTCAAATTGCCTGTTCTGGGCGGTACGGTATTGAAAGATAAAATCGGTAGAAAATTAGTTGGAGAAATTGACCCTATTAAGTACCTCTTCGGATTTCTTGATTCTTATGATTTCTCAAGTGAAGGCTCAGAAAAAATTCAGGAAGAAAATAAAACACTAATAAATGCGTCAGTACTTGGCTTAATCTTTGAAAAGATTAATGGATACAAAGATGGATCATTCTTTACTCCTGGATTCATTACAATGTATATGTGTCATGAGACGATCAGGAGAGCTGTTGTACAAAAGTTTAATGAGGCTAAAGACTGGAAATGTGTAACGATAAG
>JANXXP010000208.1 GCA_025350595.1 Bacteroidota bacterium | reverse complement strand
GTTTTTTGGGCTCTGGCGTATCTGATATTGCAGTGGTAACCGAACTCTTTTCAATTACAGCTGAATCCTTATCTTCGCTGGACGGTAGAACTATATCAGGAAATTTTTTTCGTAATTCAGCTATTGTTTCATTATTAATTGGTACAAGCCAGGCTTTGTTGGATTGGCTCCATGCTGATCCTTTAATCTGTCTGACTTGACTTATTATGAAATTATCAAATGGGAATTCCAGTTTCAACCTGTCTTCTCCACGATGAAATATTTTACTGGCTTTTATCATGATTTATTGTGTCTATCCATCATACAGGGCGGATAGGTATTGAAAATGATATAAATTCCTTTAATAATGAAAGGATTTTTCATATTATCAAAATATACTCCCGTCGCGTCAGTCCCATTAGCAAAATCATTTAAATCATTGATTTAATTAAAGATACAAGCTATTGCCTAACATTTACGATCACGGTCTTATAAAGTTAAACAAAATCCATCAAATACAATTGGAATTTTAAGAAAATGCCCGATATCTTTTTATACCGGGCAATCTTTCTAAAGACTTATATCACCAACTATGCGGTGTTCCTCCACCTTCAGGGCCATCAATTGATCTAATTGTGATTATATTGAAATAACATAGTGCGAACTTGATTTAGGAGTGATGGAATCAAAATCGAATTTTTAATATGTTAAATGCAAGTAACGGTCGCGACCGTACCCAGCTTATTATATGACTTTTATTTCCAATATATTTTATTGAACAATAATTGTTGCCGTCATATCAGGGTGGAATGAACAATGGTAAGGAAAGGTTCCTGTTGTTGTGAACTGAAAGCTGAAAGTTCCACCAGGGTTTATTGTTCCACTGTTAAATACTCCCGTGTCACTGGTCACAGTGTGCGCCATGCCATCATTGTTTGTCCACTTTACAGTCGTATTTTTTGCAACAGTAAGTGTTGGAGGATTGAATGCCATTCCCTGAATGGATACCTCATTGGCAGCAAGGGGAGTGCTTGTGGTAAAAATAACTTCATTTCCATAAGCTGTCCCAACGCCATTTATTGCATAAGCCCGAACATGAAAGATCGTACCTGCAGTTAAACCGGTTAAACTACTATTGAAACTGCCATTACCTGCTCCATCGGAGGTATGAGATCCGCCGGTTGTGGGACTGATATTAATACCCCAGCATACCCCTTTGCCCGTTATTACTGAGCCGCCATCAGTAGTAATAGTTCCACCTGATGAAGCTGTTGTTGTCGTAATTAAAGTAATTGAGGTTGTAGAAAGAGTCGCGATTTGGGGTGTAGTTGTGGTAAATGAAACCTGATCTCCATAAGCTGTTCCCACATTGTTCGTTGCGTACGAACGAACATAGTAGAGTGTCCCTGAAGTTAATCCGGTAACATTACTTGAAAATTGCCCCGTTCCGGTACCATCCGAAGTTTTTGAATCTGAAATACCAGGATTAGATAATGAACTCCAACAAATTCCCCGTGCAGTTATTGCCGCATTCCCGTCAGAACTTATATTTCCTCCACTGATTGCAGTTGTAGAAGTTATGTCGGCTACAGGAGTAGTAGATAATACAGGCAGTGCAGTAGTATCTGACTTTTTACATCCGGGTATAAGTGAGATGGTAACAATAAGAATAACTGGTAAAAATGTACTTCTCATTTTTCTATATATTAAATTGTCTTATGCAACTAAAACAAAACTAATATCAAAAAGTTCGCAGGGATTAAAGAACATTAATTTGTATTCCTTCTCTAATTTATTTATTACTCCCTTTATCTTTTCATCAGTATGAACATTATTATACAGAATATGTTTAATTAGTCTAAATAAACATTCATTATGAAAAAGCATATGGGTTCCAGAAGCAGATTTTTATTATTAGCTTTCTTGTTAGTTTTAATTATCAGCATTTCTGACAGTTGCTCAAAAAGTTCGATGGCTAATATGTACGGGACTAATAACTCAGGAAATAACGCATCTGCTACCCCGGGGGCAAATGAGGTTTGGATTCAGGGAATGGCGTTTAGTCCATCAACAATTAAAGTTTCCGCTGGAACCACAATTACCTGGACAAATAAAGATGGTATTACTCATACAGTTACAAGTAATACAAGTCTTTTCGATAGTGGGAATATCGGTAGCGGTGGAACTTTTAGCTATACGTTTGCGACAGCAGGAACCTACACCTACCATTGCGCTATACATCCCGGGATGATTGCAAATGTTACGGTGAATTAATAATGGCTTTTTTCCTTATCTTTTAAAGAAGAAATTGATCTTAAAGTTGTTATATCTTTTTAATGTGATACCATGAAGACAAATACATTTTCTAAAAGCAGGATAGTTGTAATTACTCTGTTTGCACTATCCATATTCATAATTACAAGTAGCTGTAAAAAAACATCAGATACACCGGGAACAAATGAGGTCTACATCCAGGGGATGGCATTTGGCCCTTCAACAATTACAGTTACCGTTGGAACCACAATTACCTGGACTAACAAAGATGGTGTCGCTCATTCTGTAACCAGTAATACTGCATTATTCGACAGCGGTCCTATTAATTCTAATGGTACCTATAGCCATTTATTCAGCACCGCAGGGACTTTCCCATATCACTGCATGGTTCATCCGGATATGACTGCATCAGTTATAGTTAATTAGAATTTTAATAAACGATATAAAACAATCCAGTGGTTTATTGACATTGGATTATAATTGTTTATGTCAGAATGTTACCTGTAGGGAATGGTCGCGACCATTCCCTACATTATTTTACCATTCCTTACATTTTCTTTCCATTCCCTGTCAAATTTTATCCCTTTACAAAAATTATCTAAAAGATTAATGAACGAATATTATCATGTTCATAATCGATTAACTTTATGAACTGAATGATTAACTATTTAAACATAGCTAAATGCAATCATCTTCAAGAGATAATTTTATAAAAACCATTAACCATCAGCAACCCGATAAGGTAGTTGTAGATTTTGGTTCGACAGCAGTTACAGGCATTCACGTTCTTATTGTGGAGAAACTTCGTGCCTACTATGGACTGGAGAAAAAGCCTGTTAAAGTAGTTGAACCCTATCAGATGCTGGGGGAGATTGATCGTGAGCTTGTAGAAGCAATGGATATCGATGTAATTGGATTATTTAGTGCCAGGAACATGTTTGGAGTTCCGAATGAGGGGTGGACCCTTCATAAGACTCTTTGGGGCCAGGATGTTCTCCTCCCGGCTACTTTTAACTATACCTATAATGATAATGGGGATATTCTGATGTATCCCGAGGGAGATACTTCAGTACCTCCAAGCGCAATGATGCCAAAATCAGGCTACTTCTTTGATGCCCTTGACCGGCAGAAACCAATAGATGAATCGAAGCTTACTGTTGAAGATAATCTTGAAGAGTTTGGTCCTATTACTGAAAAAGAACTGGCTTACTGGAAAGATCAGGTAGATTCAGTTGACGACAATTCCAAGGCTGTAGTCGCTTCTTTAGGTGGTACAGCTCTGGGTGACATTGCTCTTGTCCCGGCGATAAACTTAAAAAAACCAAAGGGAATCCGAGGAGTTGAAGAGTGGTACATTTCTACCCTGATCAGAGAAGATTTTGTTAAAGAACTTTATGACAGACAAACAGATATCGCAATTGAAAACCTGAAATTATTGCATAATGTCATTGGTTGTAAGATAGATGTTGTATTTACCTGCGGGACTGATTTTGGCACCCAGAATTCAACTTTTTGTTCTCCCGAAACTTACGACAGGATTTGGCTGCCATATTACAGAAAAGTAAACGACTGGATCCATCAGAATACAAACTGGAAAACATTTAAACACTCCTGCGGTGCTGTGGAACCGTTATTATCACATTTTATTGAATCGGGATTCGACATTATAAATCCGGTTCAGATCAACGCTTCCGGTATGGATCCAAAAAAACTTAAAAAAGAATATGGGGATAAGCTTGTTTTCTGGGGTGGAGGCGTTGATACCCAGGGCGTATTTGCTTTTGGCACTCCGGCTCAGGTTAAAGAACAGGTAAAATCAGAGTGCGATATTCTGAATAAGAATGGGGGCTTCGTCTTTAATACTGTTCATAATATTCAGGCTAATGTTCCATTCGAAAATGTGGTTGCAATGCTGGATGCATTAAAAGAGTTATGATGAAGCAAAATAACTTTAACTGGAACTACCTTCTTAGTATATCGCTGGTTTCCGCAATGGGGGGACTTCTTTTCGGATACGATTGGGTTGTTATAGGAGGAGCAAAGCCTTTTTACGAACCCTTTTTCGGGATCACCGGACATGCTTTCCTTCAGGGATGGGCAATGGGTTGCGCACTTATCGGATGCCTGGCAGGGGCTGTAATTTCGGGATGGCTGAGCGACAGGTTCGGAAGGAAAAAATTATTAATTCTGGCAGCAGCATTATTTGTTACAGCTTCTCTGGGTACAGGAGGTGCAGGTTCCTTTACTATATTCGTATCGTTCAGGATCTTAGGAGGGATAGGTATTGGTCTGGCATCAAATCTTTCGCCTATGTACATTGCAGAAATAACTCCGGGAAACGTGCGGGGAAGATTTGTTTCTTTAAATCAGCTTACTATTGTTATCGGGATACTTGCAGCCCAGATTGTCAACTGGAGAATAGCAGAACCGGTGGCAGCCGGAGCAACAACCTCAGATATTCTTGCCTCATGGAACGGACAGACGGGATGGCGATGGATGTTTTTTGCATGCACAGTTCCGGCAGTATTCTTTTTTATCCTGATGTGGTTAGTACCCGAAAGCCCCAGATGGCTGGCTAAAGATAAAACCAATCATAACAGGGTCCATAAGATATTATCAAAAATAGGGGGTGCCTCATTCGCTGACTCGGAACTGACTGCAATAGAAGAAACCTTAAGATTAGAAGAAACCAAATCGGATACTTCTCTTCTCAGGCAGCCTGGTATAAAGAAGATCCTAATCCTTGGTATTGTTCTTGCTGTTTTCCAGCAATGGTGCGGAATAAATGTGATCTTTAACTACGCTCAGGAGATTTTCGCCAAAGCGGGATATAGTGTTTCTGACACACTTTTTAATATTGTTATTACCGGAAGCGTAAATCTTGTATTCACTTTTGTTGGGATATTCACAGTTGACAGAATTGGCCGCAAGGCGCTGATGCTTATTGGTGCCGGAGGGCTTGCCGGCATGTTCGCAATAACAGGAGCTATGTATTTTTTTCATATACAAGGGTTGCCATTGCTCATTATGGTTGTGTCGATTATCGGCTGTTTTGCAATGTCGCTTGGTCCGGTCACATGGGTTGTTCTTTCAGAGATTTTCCCTAACAGGATCCGTGGGTTCGCCTTATCAATAGCAACTTTCGCTCTTTGGGCTGCCTGTTTTGTCCTTACTTATACTTTCCCCTTGCTGAATAAACTTCTTAATGCATCCGGAACATTCTGGCTGTATGGTGGAATTTGTGTATTTGGCTTCTGGTTCATTTATAAAAGATTACCTGAAACTAAAGGAAAATCACTGGAAGAAATTGAATGTCAACTTATAAAAATATGAAGAAGCTGCTTTTACTATTATTAATAATTACAGGTTGTGCCCAAAATAATGTCGAAGTCCGACAAAGCTTATCACTGGCAGGGGAATGGAAATTCAGAATCGATTCGCTCGATCTGGGTATTCAGAATAAATGGTATGATGAGATGGCTACAGAGACAGTGAAACTTCCGGGATCTATGGCTGAGAATGGTAAAGGTGATGAAGTATCTTTGAAAACACCATGGACGGGAGATATTGTAGATAAATCTTATTTTACCGGGAAGAAATATGAGAAATATCGTCAGCCGGGAAATATAAAAATTCCGTTCTGGCTTAAACCGGTTAAATACTATAAAGGCCCTGCCTGGTATCAGAAGGAATTCGACTTGCCTCAGGATTGGAACGGGGAAAATATTATTCTATTCCTTGAACGACCTCATTGGGAATCAACTGTTTATGTCAATGGTAAAAAAGCTGGCGTTGAGAATAGCCTTGCTGTTCCGCATCAGTTTGACGTAACTGACCTTCTCATTCCAGGTAAAAATCAGATTAGCATTCGTATTAATAACAGTGTAGTGATTCCCGTTGGAGTTAACTCACACAGTATAAGCGATCATACTCAGTCAAATTGGAATGGGATTGCCGGAAATATAAGTCTGATAGCTTCATCAAAAGTATATATTCAGAATGTAAGAGTATATCCCGATGTCGTTGGGAAAAAGGCAAAGATTATTGTAGCACTTGCAAATAAACCCGGAACTCCATTTAAAGGTACAGTAGTTATTCAGGCTGAGAGCTATAATTCCCCATCTTCACAAAAAACCAAAAGAAAAGTTGTGCAGGTCAGCACTGGCTCAAGTGATACTCAGCTTGTTATCGATTACACAATGGGAAACAGTGTTCAGCTGTGGGATGAATATACCCCCTCACTTTATAACCTGCATGTTAGTCTTAAAGATTCAAATGGGGATATAATTGACTCTAAGGCTGAGGAGTTCGGAATGCGCGATTTTAAAGCAAATGGAACCCGTTTTGAAGTGAATGGCAGGCAGATATTCTTAAGAGGAACAACTGAATGTGCAATATTTCCCCTGACCGGTTATCCTCCCACAGATATTAAATCATGGGAAAAAGTGCTTCAGACATGTAAGGATTATGGGCTTAATCACATCAGGTTTCATTCATACTGTCCTCCTGAAGCAGCCTTCTTAGCAGCTGATAAGCTTGGAGTTTATTTTCATATTGAATGTTCATCGTGGGCCAACCAGGGAACATCAATCGGAGACGGAGGCCTAATTGATGACTATATTTATAAGGAAGGAGACAGGATCCTAAATGAATATGGCAACCACCCCTCATTCTGTATGATGGCTTATGGAAATGAACCGGCTGGCAAAAATCAGAAAGAATATCTAGGTAAACTTCTGGCGTACTGGAAAGCAAAAGACAGCAGAAGGTTATATACTTCTGCAGCCGGATGGCCCGTAATTCCGGAGAATGATTATAACCTGACTCCTGAGCCCAGAATTCAGCATTGGGGAGAAGGGTTAAAGAGCATCATAAATGCAAAAGCTCCTCAGACAATGTTTGACTATAGAGATTTCGTTTCAAAATTTTCAATACCAACTGTTAGTCACGAAATAGGACAGTGGTGTGTTTATCCCGATTTTAAGGAAATTGCAAAATATACTGGAGTACTCAAACCAACGAATTTTGAGATTTTTAAAGAATCACTTACTGAGAACTATATGGGCGATCAGGCAGAAGACTTCCTTATAGCTTCAGGTAAACTTCAGGTATTATGTTATAAAGCTGAAGTTGAAGCCGCTCTTAGAACTCCGGGTTTTGCTGGTTTTCAGCTGTTACAGCTTCATGATTTTCCTGGACAGGGAACTGCCCTGGTAGGAATCCTTAACCCTTTCTTCGAATCTAAAGGCTATGTAACTCCCGAAGAGTTCAGGATGTTTTGTAACCAGACTGTTCCTCTCGCCAGGATGCAGAAGATGGTTTATAGAAATAGCGAGACTTTTAAAGCGGATATCGAAATAGCCCATTTTGGTGCAAAACCAATTGAGAAAGCTGAATTTATTTGTCAGGTTACAGATGAAAATGGAGATACTCTTCGAAAAGAGATTTTTACAAAAGACAACATTGAAATTGGAAATTGTACAGGAATCGGATTATATGTAATGGATCTCTCAATGATAAAAAAAGCCCAGAAGCTTATCCTTGAGGTTTCTATATTGAATACCCACTTTAAAAACAATTGGGATATTTGGGTTTATCCTGAGAAACAGGAACCTGTTTCCGGCTCTGTGCTTATCACCGATAAGCTCGATAATAAAGCTGAGTCAATCTTAAAAAATGGAGGTTCCGTGTTATTACTCACTTATGGCAAAATTAATAAAGAAAGTGGGTCACAGATCGCAATCGGATTTTCTAGTATATTCTGGAACACTGCCTGGACGAATAATCAGCCTCCACATACCCTTGGTATTCTTTGTGATAGCAAAAATACTTTTTTTAAAGATTTTCCGACAGAAAATCACAGTAACTGGCAGTGGTGGGATCCAGTTTCTCATTCACAGGCAATGATAATCAATAGTTTCCCTCCAAACCTTAAACCTTTGATTCAACCAATTGATACCTGGTTTGAAAACCGCCGGCTTGCACTGGCCTTTGAGACTAAAATTGATGGTGGAAAGCTATTAGTATGCAGTATTGATCTTAAAGATAGAATTGATGAAAGACCTGTTTCGAAACAGCTTTTGCTTTCAATATTGAATTATATGAATACTAAATCATTTAATCCACAGATTGAGGTTGATATCAAAAAAGTAAAAGGATTGATGGACAATTATTAACTTTACAAAATAAATAACAAGATAAAGATGCCAGAAACCTATATTTTACCATTGATATTTGCAGTCCCGGTTCGTGATCCAAATGCCGTTACCAGCGTGGGTGAATTACTCATGAAAGGCGGATTTATAATGATCCCCATAATTCTTTTATCACTGATCAGCATCTACTTTTTTATAGAGAGATTTTCATATATCAGAAGATCTTCCGCTATTGATAAAAACCTCGTAAAGAATGTAATCATTGATATAAGAAATAATAAGCGGGAAGAGGCATTGATACGTTCGCGCAATAATAAAACTTCTTTGGGACGAATTCTTGAGAGTGGTTTTAGTCAACCGGGGAAATCCGCGTCAGATGTTGAAAAGTATATGGAATCGACGGCAAACCTTGAGATTTCTATAATGGAGAAAAACACCGGGTATCTCGGTATTATAGCCGGAATAGCTCCGATGCTTGGATTCATAGGTACTATTTCCGGTGTAATAAAGATTTTCTATAACATATCGCTGGCCGATAATATAAGCATAGGAATCATTGCCGGAGGGTTATACCAGAAAATGATTTGCAGCGGCACAGGATTAATAGTTGGTGTTATTGCTTACACCTTCTATCATTATCTGCAGATGATGATAGACCGTTTTTCAATTGACATGCAAACGGAGGTAAATGAAGTTGTAAAAGTTTTATAAGATGAACATAAAGAGAAAAAGGCAATTTAAGGCTGAAGTAAGCACTTCATCCCTTAATGATATTATGTTTTTCCTGCTTTTGTTTTTTCTTATTGTTTCATCGCTCGCAAATCCGAACGTAATAAAGCTTTTACTTCCTAATTCCAAATCAGCCCAGAATCTTAATAAGCAGCAGATTTCAATTTCTATTACGAAAGATAAAAAATACTACCTCGACAGCCGTCAGATAAACTTTAATGATATTGAACCATTTCTTAAATCCAGAATGGGTTCTCTGCAGGAGCCGACTGTCATCCTCCGGCTTGAAAATTCTCTTACCATTCAGGACCTGGTTGATGTACTTGAGATTGGCAACCGGTTGCAGGTTAAGATGGTGATGGCAACGAATAAAAAACCAGGGTAACTAATCTTTTAATCAGGAAATTATGTGCAGAATAGTCTTTCCCTTATTGGGCTTATTGATAAGTTTTTACTTTTTATCATCACCGGAAGTCATTTCCCAGGTTAATCCTAAAAATCAGACTGACATCGATTCAACAAAGAAAGTTACACCCGTCAGATCAACCGCTTTAAATGGAGCAAACGAACAGTTGCTGTATTTCACATCAACCTCTCTGCTTAGTGACGACAGACACCTTATTTTTATAAGCGATCGCACAGGAAATCCGAATATTTTCATGCGCGATATGAAAACAGGGAAGGAGCGTCAGCTTTCTTCAAATACGGAAGGGTTTCTGAAATCGTATGTATATTTCGACGGATCTCCCTACAAGGGATTTGGAAAGGCCAGCGTAAGTGTTGATGCATTAAACGGGTTGGTGTATTATATTCAGGGACGAAACATTATGGTGGCAGATACCTCCGGTCAACAGCGTATTCTTGCTCAATACCCTGCAGGTCAGATGACAGCATTTACCCATGTGTCGGCCGATGGCTCCCGATTCTGTGTTCCAACTACCGACGCGCTTGCACTTTCCGGAGATACTGTTCTTTCCGGAAAACCGAAATATGATATCGATAAGCGTGTACGCGATGGAAAACTCAATTCGTATCTGAGAGTATATGATACTAAAACAGGCAAAGAAATATTATCTGAGCGCCTGCCCGAAGAATGGATCACCCATGTTCAATTCTCACCAATCGATCATAACCTCATTCTTTATAATAATGAATGGCCGTCTGATTGCGGAATACGCAGAATATGGCTTTGGGATGGGAAAACACACCGTCGTATGCGCGATGAAGGAGAAGGAAGGAGCAAGGCAGACTGGACATGTCATGAAATGTGGCAGCGCGATGGGAAAGCTATTATCTATCATGGGGAATATAAAAATGGTCCTGCTTATATTGGACGGGTTTTCCCTGACGGAACCGGACGTGTTGAGATCTCCTTGCCTGCCGGATGGAAGAGGTACGGCCATTTCACTGAAGGGGCTCCCGGACTTATTATCACAGATGGTTACTATACCCAGCCTGATGATAAATTGATCCCGAAAGCACCCGGAAGCGGTTTGTGGATCTGTCTTCTTAAAGTAAATTGGGAAACAAGGAACATTTTATGGATCCCTTTGTGCAGGAACGGATCTTCATGGCATTCACAGGATGAACATCCCCATCCTATTTTCAATCATTCTTCTTCTGCTGTATTTTTTACTTCGGATATGGATGGTAAACGTGCTGTATATAAGGCTATTGTACCAAAAAAGTAACAGGGGATTATAATAATTTGATTTTAAATCCATCACAAACTCGGGTTAATTCTTTCAGTTCTTCAAAAAGAGAGTTCACTTTTCAATTATTCCGCTTCACATGAATTTTTAATTACCAGGGTATTTGTTCCCTTATTTTCGTT
This sequence comes from Bacteroidota bacterium, assembly GCA_025350595.1. Taxonomy (GTDB): domain Bacteria; phylum Bacteroidota; class Bacteroidia; order Bacteroidales; family VadinHA17; genus LD21. Next base: position 27,677 of record JANXXP010000208.1, on the reverse strand, counting down.
GCATAAATCAATAATAATAGGTTAAACGCAATGAAAACTTTAAAAATCATGATTCTTGTAATCATTTTTACAACAATAAATTTAGGTGTGTCAGCGCAATCAGCAAAAAAAGAGTATAAAGGAACGATCAATGGAATGTTGGTTGACAGCGAAGACGGACTTCCTGTCGGATTTTCTAATGTTGTTCTTTACTCTTCGAAGGATTCAATTATGATAACGTGGACAATTACAGACGATAAAGGAGTTTTTCATCTGGAAAGTATTCCGGATGGAACATATAAGCTGGTAATCAATTTTATTGGTTATAAAAAATTGAAAATTGACAATATCTCAATCAATGGGAGTAATCAGGCAGTCGACCTGGGGCCGATAAAGCTGGTTAAGGATGCCGTTTCCCTGTCGGAAGTGAAGGTGGTTAGTTATAAAAACGCTTATGAAGTTAAAAGTGATAAAAAAGTAGTTAATGTTTCGAATGACATTAATTCTGCAGGCGGAACTGCTGTAGATGTGTTGAGAAATATTCCCGGATTGACAGTTGACGCTGACGGAGCTGTTAATCTCAGGGGAAGTGACAATCTAAGTATTCTTGTTGATGGACGGCCCACCTCCATTGATGCTAAAAGACTCGATCAGTTGTCATCTTCAGATATTGAAAGTATAGAAGTAATAACAAATCCTTCAGTAAAATATAATCCGGAGGGGAAAAGTGGTATCATCAACTTTAAACTAAAACATAAGAAAGAAACAGGTTTTAACGGAAATGTTAATCTTAGTGCAGGCACAGGCAATAAATATACCGGCTCGTCGGGCATAAATTTCAATACAGGTAAATTCGATATTTTTGCAGGATATGATGGCATGAGCAAGGTGGTTAATTCATCAAGATTTCTTTTCAGAGAATCATATTTATCAGATTCTCCTCATTACCTTCAACAGGACGTAACAACAAAACTTATTCTTGGATCGGATAAGTTCAGGTTTGGAGCCAATATTTATCTTAATCCGAAAAACTCCCTGACATTTAGCATTTCAATAAATCCTTCCAAAAAAACAGATGCTGACCAGACTCTTTCCCAATATTTTGATCTGCAGAAGAATTTATTAGATAAAGTATTGACAATAAACTCGGAAACGAGTAACGAAAATTCACACGACTACATTGCCGGTTACAAAAAAGCATTCGATAAAAAAGGTGAGGAACTTTCAGTTGATTACATTTTTACAAACAGCTCAGCCGGTCAGATCCAGCCACTTACATATTATTATACCGACAGCACGGTAAAAAATGATATCAGAATCAACACAAAAAACTATAATTCCAATCTTCAGATAAACTGGGACTTCCCATTCAATAGCAATACTAAGCTGGAAAGCGGAATACAAAGTATTTTGAGGGGAACAGAAAGCGATTACCGGTTGTTCAATAATCATTCCGGAATAATGGTTGAAGACTTGTCGCAAAAGAACAATTTTAGTTATTATGAGCAGATTCATTCAGGATTTTCATTGTTGACAACAAAATATTCTAAAATGTTAATTTCAGCTGGATTGAGAATTGAACAATCTTTTATAAAAGGTAAACAGGAAGTGAATAAGGATAGGATAACGCAGGAGTATTTCAATTTATATCCATCTTTCAACCTGATGTATCAGGCTACTGACAAAAGCAGGTTTTTATTGAGTTACAGCAGAAGGATTAACCGCCCGACAGGGCGTCTGATAAACCCATATGCCGACCGTTCCAATCCTGAGGTTTTGAGATCAGGAAATCCACTTCTAAAACCTGAATATGTCAATTCTTTTGAAGCAGGCTATTCTGGATCAAACACCAGCTCAGTATTCGGATTAACTGCTTATTATAAGCATATTACAAACGTTATTAATTCATTGACTGTTCTTGACAGCACCGGCATATCTCACATCTTCCCTGAGAATGTTGCCTCGGCAGATAACTATGGTGTTGAATCTACTTTTGAACACTCATTTGCCAAGTGGTGGAGGATTAACGGGAATGCTTCATTTTACAGATCTATAATTAAAGCTGGCGATGATAAAAACTCAAATAGTAATTATTCTTATAATGCCCGTCTAAATTCAAATTTTACGCTGCCAGCGAAAATAACTCTTCAAGTCATCGGGAACTACTCTGGTCCTGTGATTGGATTGTATTCTAAGATAGATCCACAATATGGAGTTGATGTGGCATTAAAGAAGGATTTTCTTAAGGATAAATTCTCATTAACTCTCAGGGCCACTGATATATTCAATACTCTGCGAAACGGCTATACAGCTTGGGGATATAATTTCAATGCTGATAACTGGCGTAAGCAGGAAACAAGGGTTGTGTACTTAAGTATATCGTATAATTTCGGATCAGGAAAGATTTTCAAGAGTTCGAAACCTGAAATCAGGGAAACAGGTCCGGCATTAGAGATATATTAAGGTAAATTGGGTTATATTACTTAACTAATCCTTCAGGTTCTTCTTCAATGATTGGGACAAACTATCAAGTACTGATTTTATTGAAATGTACTTATCGTTGAACCAGATATAGTTATGAAGATGGTCGCTCATTAAGTTCTGAAAATTCGCAGTTTTATATCTGATATTACATTCCCGTTTCCTGATTTTAAGGTCCCATGGGTATTTCGCAGATTGCTCATTTTTATATTAATTGACATGGATAAAGATAATTCAAAGTTATAATTATCTTCTAAATCTTAATCAATTCACTTTCCGGAATAAAACTTCAACATTGAAAAGAGCAGCTTCATTGGTTAAATTTTCCGTTTCACCTTTTTTTGATACTGATTCTGACATACTAGACTATATTTGCATATTATGTTTACTAAGAGAATCTATCACTATTTATTTATTGTAGCTCTTATTTCGCTGGGATTGAGCATTCTGATCCATTTTAATTCTATTCTCGACAACTATGCTTTCAGTGAAGAATCCTCCCATACAGGTTTTCGCAGGGAAAGTCCGGCAGATGTGATTTTTGAAGTTCTAATAACGTCATTAGTGGCATTCTGTACTTTCTTTCTGAACTATTATCTGATAAAGCCTTTTGACCGTTCAAAAAAAATAGGACTAAAGAACATTCTCCTCGCTATTGTTGTCACTCTTAGTTCTGTATTCATTCTGAGCGACCTGTTATTCTCGTTTAAACATGCAGTCAGTTCTATCACAACTCCTGATAAATTCAATCCATTGTTCTTCTTCAGAGATCTTTTTACTGCAACCGTTGTTCTGAGCTGCATCTTTATCATACGAGTTCTGAACGACCGGCAGGCTGTAATTCTTGAAAATGAAAAACTTAGTCGCAAAAATCTCCAAAGTCAGTATGAGTCGCTTAAGAATCAGATTAGTCCTCATTTTTTATTTAATTCATTGACAGCTCTTAAGGAATTAATAGTTGAAAATCCTGCAAATGCCAGACAGTATGTAAGTCATCTTTCTCAGGTATTAAGGCATACCTTGCAGAGTAATGAAAATCAAACTGTTTGTCTTACAGATGAGATGGAATCGGTAAAATCATATCTTTTTCTAATTAAGATGAGGTATGACAGTAATCTTATCATCGATTTCAATATAAACGCATCATTTAATAATTACAGACTGCCTCCACTTGTCATACAGTCTTTGATTGAAAATGCGATAAAACATAATGAGATCAGCAGACGAAATCCATTGACCATTCATATCTCAACAACTGAAAAAAGTTCATTGCTTGTAACAAATACGCTGAGGCAAAAACTTTCATCCGAACCGGGAACAGGTATAGGTTTATCAAATTTATCGAAGCAATACGAACTGTTAAACGTGAGTGATATTATCATCTCAAGATCAGAAACTGAATTCAAAGTAGAAGTTCCATTACTTAATCCATTGATATGTTAGCGGTAATAGTTGAAGATGAAGCTCTTGCTGCGAAAAATCTGCAAGCAGTCCTGGATGAAACAGGAAATGTAAATGTTATCGCTATTCTTGAGAGTATTGCAGAAACAGTTGAATGGTTCTCATTGAATCCAGCTCCCGATCTCCTGTTTCTTGATATTCACCTGGCCGATGGATCTGCTTTTGAGATTTTTGATCGCACGATAATAGATTGTCCGATCGTATTTACAACTGCTTATGATGAATATGCTCTCAAAGCTTTTCAGGTAAACAGCATAGATTATCTTTTAAAACCAATCGAAATAAATGCTGTCAGGAAAGCATTGAAGAAATTAAAAAACCTTTCATCTTCAGGCAATGAAAGGACGGATATTCTGAAATTTATCGAATCTTTTAAAAAGACATCTTCATATAAAGCTCATTTTTTAATTCCGTCAAAAGGAGACAAGCTCATCCCAATTCAGGCATCGGAAATAGCGTTTATAAATATCGATTCAAGCCTGGTTAAGGCAATGACATTTGAAGGAAAGTCATTCAGATTTGAATTTACACTCGATGAACTGGAAGAGCTTCTTAATCCATCCGATTTTTTCAGAGCCAACCGGCAATATATCATTTCCAGAAGAGCTATAAAGGACATAGATCTCTGGTTCAACAGACGTTTATCAGTAAACCTGAAGGTGCCGACACCTGAAAAAGTGTTGATCAGTAAAGCCAGGATACCTGAATTTAAAAAATGGTTCGGTGGGATTTGAATTTTAGTGATACTTATTGCCTTAGTAGCATAATAAAACCATACAAATTAATTCTTAAAACCATGACACAAAATCAAATTAAATCGGAAAACGGCTCCTCTTATTTCATTCAGGAGCACTCACTTATGATCCGGATCTGGCACTGGTTGACATTTATTTTAATTACCTCAACTATGATTACTGTTTTACTTAATTCAACATTATTGGATCCTCGAAAAGATGTTGCAATGGTGCAGGATCAGCTAAAATCAAGAGGGTTGACAGCAACTGAGGAACAGGCTTTCGCAGTATCTCACGAATATGAGGATATGATATGGGGCGTTCATAAATGGATCGGCTATGGCATAGCATTTTTGTTGTTTTCAAGGATAGTAATTGAATTGGTCCAGCCGGGGGAGGAAAAACTGAAATCAAGGTTTAAAAAGGCTCTTGGTTTGTATAAGGCAGGAGACGCTGACAAGAATGAATATCGTCACTATCTCGGTACAAAGTTAAGCTATTTCATATTCTATATACTAGTGCTTTGGATGGCTCTTTCGGGGTTATGCCTGGCTTTCGGGCGAGAATTGGCCATCCCTCGCGGGCTGCATGGAACTATAAAGGAACTTCATAGTATAGGACAATACTTCATGTATGCATTTGTTCTCATACATCTGACAGGTATAGTCATTGCAGAGAATGGGAAAATAAGAGGTATAGTCTCGGGCATGATTCATGGAAATAAATAGCCATCAACCGATATCAAAAGTGTTTTCAAAGCTTTTCCGAGAACGCAAATATTTCATCGACATTTAAAGGTCTTATAACATCAAATTATACCTTTTCATTCTTTTAAAGATAAAAAGGCTAAAACTTCTATTAGTTTCGCAAAAAACTGACGGGCAAGAAATATATGAAGGAATTATTGAAGATATACTTGATTTTAATTTGTGCTTTGGGCAATACATTAACATGTTTTTCTCAGGAGCAGATTTCAATCCCAAGAATCAATGGAGAGCTGAAATTTGACGGAAATGTTGATGATGCCTGCTGGCAGAATGTTAAACCGCTGGCAATGGTTATGCATACTCCTAACTTTGGCAATCAACCTTCAGAGAAGAGTGAGGTTATGATCTGCTATGACAATACCTATTTATATGTAGGTGCAAGGCTTTATGACTCTGATCCCTCAAACATGCTTATCTCTTCAAAAAAACGCGATGAATCTGAAGTCGCAAGTGAACAGTTGATGATTATTTTCGACTCTTTCAATGATAAGGAGAATGGACTTGGTTTTGCAACTACTCCTACAGGATTAAGAAGTGATTTTACAATTTCAAAAGATGCTATGGGAATGGACGGACCTCCCGGATCGCCTCCTTTTAATATGAGCTGGAACACCTTTTGGGATGTAAAAACTACCAGAAATACTCAGGGCTGGTTTGCCGAAATCAGGATTCCCTTCAGCAGTATGCGGTTTAAAGAAAATAACGGTAAAATAGTAATGGGACTTATCTGCATTCGCAATATTGCCCATAAAAATGAAGTTGATGTTTTTCCTGCAATTCCACCTAACTGGGGACAGTCAAGTGCTTACAGACCATCTAAAGCACAGGAGGTTACCCTTGTTGGACTAGTTTCCAAAAAACCTTTTTATATTGCTCCTTATGCGATAGGAGGATTTCAACATGATTATGTATTGAATAGTACTTCAACTGGTTATGATCTTAAAAAAAGTCCGAAACTGAATGCCGGACTTGATGTTAAATATGGTCTGACAAATAACCTGACCATGGATATGACTATTAATACTGATTTTGCTCAGGTTGAAGCAGATGATGAACAGATCAATTTGACGAGGTTCTCTTTGTTTTTTCCTGAAAAGAGAACTTTTTTTCAGGAGAGGTCAAGTGTATTTGCCTTCGATTTTGAGCCCGGCGGCAGTTTGTTTTACAGCAGAAGAATTGGTCTTCATGAGGGAGAGCAAGTACCCATCTATGGCGGGGCTCGTGTTACAGGGATGATTGGTAAGTGGGATATGGGTTTGCTCGATATGCAAACTCAGGCTATAAACCAGGGATCTGGAGCAACAAATGCCACTACCTCAGAGAATTTTGGAATACTTCGACTTCGACGGCAGGTGATAAATGAGAACAGTTATGTTGGAGGGATAATGACATCCAGAGTTGGAACTGACGGATCATACAATACTGCTTACGGCATGGATGGTATTTTTAAAGTATCTGAGAATGATTATCTTGATGTGAAATTGGCACAGGTAATGGATAAGACTTCAAAGAACAAAATTCTTTCACTAGATCCGACGGAATTGTTCTTAAGCTGGAACAGATTCTCTCAGAAAGGATTTAACTACAATTTTACTTATGCGAGAAACGGAAAAGATTTTAATCCGGGATTAGGATTTATGGCCCGAAGTAACTATACTCATTACTATGGAGGTTTCGGCTATGGATGGATCCCCGGAGAGGCATCAAAACTTCAGAGTCATCAGATCGGGATCAATGCTATAACCTATTTTGATAATACTGATAATTCAGCTCAATCTGTGCAGACAGGTATTATGTATGATTTCAATTTTAAATCGGGATATAGCGGAATGTTTTCAGTAAATCATGTCTATGAAAATGTGTCTGATACGTTCAGTTTTTCAAAAAACGCTACCGTACCCGCTGGGGAATACGGATTCAATGAAATAGAAACTCACATGAATTCACCGAAAACAAATAAATTTGTCCTTGGCTTAGATGGTTTTGCAGGATCATTCTACGACGGAACCCGTTTTACATTTGGTGCTGAACCTTCGTGGAATATTGGTTCAAGTTTGCACCTGGGGTTAAAATATAATTATAACTTCCTGAATTTCAGTAGCAGAAATCAGTCATTCAGCGGAGGAATCGCAGGATTCAAAGCCCTGGTAATGATAAATACAAAATTTTCTTTAAGCACATTCATTCAGTATAACAGTGCTGAAAAAGCAGTTCTTTCAAATTTCAGATTCCGGTATAATCCACGAGAGGGGAATGACTTCTATATCGTATTTAATGAAGGAAGAAATACATACAGGGATATAGATAATCCCAGGCTTCCTTTATATAATAACAGATCTGTACTGCTGAAGTATACCTATACTTTCACATTATAACTAAAAAGGGGTTGTCAGGAAAGTCGAAATCCATTTAGTCAACTCCAGATTCACAAAGATTCACAGAGAAAAGTAAAAATATTTTATGCTCTTAATTGTTAATTTTTCCCAAGTAAATAGAAAATCAGAATAACAGCTGCTGCTGCCAATACAGCCAGAGCTATTTTTATTGCACTGTATGGTCTTTCACCCTGAACCTCTCCGGTACGGCCATTAATCATAAACCGGTATACTTTATCCTTGAACATATATGCACTTATCCAGATAGGAAGCAGTATATGTTTGAATGTGACATTGTTATAAACGGTGTTTTGGGTAAGAATCCGTTGATGGTCTCCTCCGATATCCTGACATATGGTATTACTGATAACCTCATTCATTTTCCCCTTCCCATCTTCAAATCCTTCTTTAAGATCAACCTGGTAACTTTCGGTTTTAAACCCTGTTAAATACTTTTCATCGAAAGGGACAAGGTTTTCAAGCTCCCATGGTTCAAGTTTCTCAACATATTCCTTCGGAAGTGAGTTACTTGCAACTACAAGAACATCATCAAAAACATTATCCACATGGCCGGTAACAAAACTCCATCGCGTATGAGTAACTGTGCGGGTCCTTGTAACGGTTTCACCGTTTTCCGTTGTTTCATATTCTTCAGTTGTGTGATAATCATCTCCTCTTTCACCGGTATAATCAGTACTGGTATTTGAATCATATGTCCAGTACGGGATATAAAGTCCGGAAAGTTTATCCTTCTGCTGCGCATATTGTTTTAGCTTATTTGGTGCAAACCAGAGTTTTTTAATCCACTGGCTGAAATCCTCAAAGGCTTTATTCTGATCTATGGCAAATGGGAGGACAGCTTTGGGTTGAATATGATGGGTTGTTGTGGCGTTTTTAACTACCAGCGGAGTTCCGCAGCAAGGACAGGCGTCGGAAACAACATTCGGGTTAAAAGTGGTTTGAGCGCCACATCCCTGGCATTTAATTGTTGCCACTTCCTGAGTTGTTGAGTCTTCTTTAAATTCGTTGACAAATTTCTCAAAATCGAGCTCTTCAAGTACCACAGTTGAGACCTCAATCTCATTTTCCATTCCGCATGCAGGGCATTTCATACGATTGGTGCCGGGGGCAAACTGTAACTTGCCTGAACATCCTTTACAAACTACATCCTTTTGGGTTGTTTCCGATATTTTTGTCTCGTCGGTCATAAGCTTCTGATTTTTCGAGGTTCTGATTTTTAATTCTTATTGAGGTGGTAATGGAGGAGGAACAGCTCCGAAAATACTGCTGATATCAGGCTGTGATCCTGCGGGGCTCCACTGAGCCATTCCCTGTTTCCATACCAGAGTATCTTTATTTATCTGTCCCTGGCCTGCCATCTGTTTCAACGCATTCAGATCGAACGGCCCTGATTGTTGTCCTCCAACAGCAACAAAATAACTTACTGCTCCGGGTACCGGAGGTGGTCCGGCCTGTGGTTGCTGATTCTGCTGCTGGTTGGCTTGTCCCATTTGGCCACCCATCTGTCCCATCATAGCATTTGCCATTCCAAATCCCATCCCCATTCCCATGCCCGTTGAGGCACCTCCGCCTGATGGATTTTTAGCTGCAGCTTCCATCGATTCTGCAATCTGGAACTGAGTAAACTTGCTCATATCGCCGATAATACCCATGCTTGATCTTTTATCGAGAGCTGCTTCAACATTTTCAGGAAGGGTAATGCTGGCAACCAGGAATTTTAATAATTCGATACCGTATTCCAGGAATTCAGGTTTCATCTTATTCTCGCAGAACTTCGATATCTCATCGAAGTTTGAAGCCATATCGAGAACCGGGATTTTACTTTCCCCGATAGCATCCGTGAAACGTGTAACTGCAACATTACGTAACTGATTGGTAATGCTTTCAGTTGTAAAATTTCCGTCTGTTCCTGCAATGGTTTTGATAAACAGAGCAGGATCAGCAATCTTCATCGTGTAATTTCCATTGGCACGTATGCGGATAGGGCCAAACTCAGGATCTCTAAGCATAACAGGATTGGGTGTGCCCCATAATAAATCTGTAAATTGTTTGGTGTTGACAAAATATACCTCTGCCAGGAAGGGGCTGTTAAACCCATATTTCCACCCCTTAAGTGTTGTAAGGATTGGCATGTTCTCTGTGGTAAGTGTATACAGACCAGGTTTAAACATGTCGGCAAGCTGTCCTTCGTTTATCAGTATAGCAACCTGCGATTCTCTCACTGTAAGTTTAGCGCCGTTTTTGATTTCATTCTGATACCTCTCAAAACGGTGTACCATGGTATTATTGGTTGGGTCGAGCCATTGGATAATGTCGATAAATTCCCCGCGAAGTTTGTCCATTAGTCCCATAATTCGGTTTTTTAGTTATAATTACTAATCCTCTGTTTCCCTTTGTGTTACTTTGTGATAGACTTCGTGTTACTTACTGGTAAAAAAAGAAACCACAAAGGAACTCAAAGGGACACTAAGACTTTTTTTCTAAAGTTAAATATATTCTCTTCTGAAAAAAAAACAAGATATAAAAAAACTTTTTCAGAATCAAAGATTTGATAATATCATATTTTGCAGAGGGAGTTTTAGGTTTGAAATAAGTAACTTTGGATAAATTTTAAACAACCTTACCTGCGAATTAAAAATGGTGAATGTTAATGACATATTGCGTCGCATCCGTTACACCTTCGACTTCAATGATTCCAAAATGATTGAAATATTTGCGCTTGCAGGACATGAAATAAGTCGGGCACAAATAAGCGACTGGCTGAAAAAAGATGATGATCCCGCATATAAGGATCTTGATGACAATCATCTGGCAATTTTTCTAAATGGATTGATTATAGAAAAGCGCGGTAAAAAGGAGGGACCACAGCCTGTTGCTGAAAAGCGGTTGAATAACAATATTGTACTCAGGAAACTGAAAATTGCACTCGATCTGAAAGATGATAATATTCTTAAGATACTTGCGTTAGCTGATATGCGCATAAGTAAACATGAACTTAGTGCATTTTTCAGGAAACCCGATCAGGAGCAATTCCGTCCATGTAAAGATCAGATTTTACGTAATTTTATACATGGCATGCAGATAAAGTATCATAACTAATTGAATCTGAAATGAAAATAAAGCTATTAAAGAAGTATAATAAGTTGCTGGCATTACTCTTATCACTTCTTGGATTTACTACTGCATGTTTTATCATTGGAGGAGCAGAATATGGTACTCCTCATGCTGATTTTATTGTAAGAGGAAAGGTTGTATCAGAGAAGGACAGCAGACCTATAAAGAATATCAGGGTTATAATGCGTGACTCAACCTCAATATATTACAGGGATTCAATCAATACCGATATGAATGGAATCTTTACCTTAAAAATTACAGGTTTTCCAATGAGTAAAAATTTCAATATTGATCTGAAAGATATTGATGGCACAGCTAATGGTGAATTTCTGAACCTGGATACGATAGTGAAATTCACAAACCCGGTATTCACCGGTGGCAATAAACATTGGTATAATGGTCAGACTGAGAAGGAGTTTGATTTAAAAATGAAACCAAAACTGTAATGACTCTCCGGCTTTCAGTCAGAAAGAAAATAGCGCTTGAACTCTTCAGGCAATTTAGAAAGAACACAACCAGGATTCATGAGCTGAATTATATATTCTGGGAATGCACATTAAAGTGCAATCTCAGTTGCCTGCATTGTGGAAGTGAATGTAAAAAAGAATCCGAAGTAAGAGATATGCCGGTTGCTGATTTTTTAAAAGCAATTGACTCAATATCAAATCATATCAATCCAAATAAAACCACAATTGTTTTTACTGGTGGTGAACCTTTAATGAGAACAGATCTTGAATCCTGCGGCTATGAACTCTATAAAAGAGGATTTCCATGGGGTATCGTTACCAATGGATATTTATTAAATCAGGACAGACTAAAATCTTTGTTAAAGTCAGGATTAAGGACCATTACCGTGAGTCTTGATGGCTTAGAGGATTCGCACAACTGGTTAAGAGGAAATACAAATAGTTACAAAAATGCTTATGCTGCTATCCGTATGCTGCCTGAGTCGGAGAATTTAATATTTGATGTAGTAACCTGTGTAAATCAGAGGAATATTGATGAATTAATCCAATTGAAAGAGACTCTCAAAGAGGCAGGAATTAAGGATTGGAGGATCTTTACCATCTTCCCGATTGGAAGAGCGAAGAATTATTCTGAACTACAACTCTCTTCTTTGCAATTCAAACAGGTTTTGGATTTTATTAAAGATACCCGGAAAGAAGGAAGAATAAAGCTTAATTACGGTTGCGAAGGTTTTCTGGGGAATTATGAAGGTGAAGTAAGAGATAACTTTTTCTTTTGCCGGGCCGGGATTAATATTGCCTCAATACTTGCTGACGGATCAATCTCAGCTTGTCCAAACCTGAGAGATAATTTCATTCAGGGAAATATATACAAGGACGATTTTGCTCATATATGGAACAACCGTTATTCTGTATTCAGAAACAAAGAATGGGCAAGGGATGGCATTTGTGAAGATTGTGATTCATTCAGGTATTGTGAAGGTAATGGGATGCATCTTCATGATGAAAAAAGCGGCACATTATTGTTTTGTCATTTAAATAAATTAGAAACCGGTAATAGATAAAGCACCTTATATTTTTAGTGGAACTTCTTTCCATCTGCCATCATTTCAAGAATTGCTTTCATCCTTTTTTCCCTGGTCTCAGGTTTTTTTACTGTTTGCAGCCTGAATACAATAGCACACGCCGGTACTTTTCTTGTAAATCCTTAACCAGACCCCTCAATCACAAATCCCCAATCCGAAATATAAAATTGCGAAAAATCAGGTTCAGTTCTGCTTGTTGAGGTGTAAATACGCTTTCCAATATACCTTTGCCTTCCTGTTAAAGTGGTTTTCCAGTTCTTCCCAGTGAACCCGCATAAAATTATATGGTTTCAGCCAGTCCTGATTTTCTGTTTCATCCTTGGAAGGGGAGGTGTCTGATGGCAACTGATTTTCTCTGACATAGAATTTATAAGCAAAGAGGAAGGCATTATTTTTAAAGATATCATAATTACCAGCATCTTTTTTCCATTTTGCCAGATACTGTCTTTTTTCATACGCAGTAAGTATCACCACTGAAAAAAATAATGTTAGCAGATATACCGGGATTATCATGAATGTCCACCAGCTCAGGAAGAACCAGGAAGCGATGAGAGTTGCTGCTATAAATGCAAAACTATATTTCATATAAACAAGAAGTGGCAGTTTTAGTAGTTTTACCACCCAGACACCAAACCGGAAATTAATAAGTATGTGCCCGAAGAAATATAGTCCGGCTGGAATCGCGAACCTTGTGCTAATATCAACGTTAGGGAATACAAGAATGAAAAATGAAATTGTAAACAGAAAGTTGGGCAATTGTATAACACCATCGGTAAGCGCCAAAAAATCAACAGGATTGATCTTTTTTGAAAGGCGGTGAAAAAGTAACCACTCTGTTTTTCCGTTTATATCGATAATATTACCTTTTACTGTAAACATTGTTAATGTGTTAAGGAGCTGCAAATTTATAATTTTTTAATACAAGTGATCAAAATGAGTAAAAGGAATAGCAGATGATTATCTAATTATTTAATTCGTTTATAAAGTGCGCTAAAGCCATCCATATAAGTATCCCATAGCGAGAGTGAATCATTACCGTTAAAGCTGACCTGACGCTAAAGGTTCAGTAATTTCCATTTTCCATAGATTTGCTGATTTGGTTCGCTGAAAATCTCAGAGTTGTAGTATTGGGTTTTAACCACATGTCCGGATATAGTTATGTTGTCTGAACTTTTTTCACAGGCAGGAAGGAAAGAAAAAATTACAGCAAGATCACTTTATGAAAGCAAGCTTTCAACAGTGCTTCGATAAAATTAAAAATCCCGCCAACAGCGGGATTCATTTAAACTTTGCGGAGAGAAAGGGATTCGAACCCCCGGTACCCTTTTGAGGTACACACGCTTTCCAGGCGTGCCAGTTAAACCACTCCTGCATCTCTCCAAAAACAGGGGCGCAAAGTACAAAAATATTTTTAAAAAATGGCCTGTTATGAGATTTCACCGGATAATGACCTGTTCAATGACTTAACTACTTCTTCCCTTGATGTATAACGACCCAATAGATGCATAAGTTTTGTAACCGACGCTTCTGATGTTAAATCTTTTCCACTTACAACTCCCGCAGACAGCATCTGCCTGCTTGTTTCATACAGGCCCATCTCAACACTCCCTCCATGACATTGAGTTACATTCAGGATAATGCCGCCTTTATTGATATAGTCCGTCAGATCATCCAAAAACCATTGGTAGGTAGGAGCGTTCCCTGATCCGAATGTCTCAATAATTAGTCCTCTAAGCCCTTCTGTATTCAGTACTGCCTGAAATAATTTTCTGTTAATCCCGGGAAAGAGTTTTAATACAGCAACATTGTTGTCGAATGCTTTGTGAACAATGAGTTTCTGATCTTTAGCCGGATAACTTATAAGATTATTTGTATATTTCAAATGTAAACCTACCTCTGCCAGTGGTGGATAGTTTGGGGAGTAAAATGCATCAAAATGCTCCGCACTCATCTTTGTTGTACGATTCCCACGAGTGAGCTTGTTGTCGAAAAAGATACATACTTCCGGAACTTCAGCCATTCCATTTAATTGTGCAGCAGCAATCTCAATAGCAGTAATAAGATTCTCCCTGCCATCTGTCCGAAGCAGACCAATTGGCAATTGCGATCCGGTAAGTATAACCGGTCTTGCCAGGTTCTCAAGCATGAAACTTAATGCGGATGCAGTATATGCCATTGTATCTGTTCCGTGCAATATTACGAATCCGTCAAAATCCTTGTAACCCTCTTCAATAATCTCAGCCATTTTTACCCATACTACCGGGTCTATATTGCTTGAATCCTGTACCGGATCAAATGAGATTGAATGTAGATCATATCCGAATTTCTTCAATTCAGGCACATGATCAGATATATGCCTGAAGTCGATAGGCACCAGGGATCCTGTAACAGGATCGTGAACCATACCAATCGTTCCCCCTGTGTAAATTATTAGTATAGAGATATCTTTATTATTTTTCATTTTTTCCTTTGAGATTGAAAAGTCCGGTTGAGTTGGCAAATGTTATTGAGGCTGTCTCTTCTTCACTCATTCCAAAAATTTCTGCCAGTTTCTTATTAATTATACAAATATATGAACTCTCGTTCCTTTTTCCTCTGTGTGGAACAGGTGCGAGATAGGGGGCGTCAGTTTCGAGTATCAGGTTATGGGGACCAATCGCCTTTACCACCTTATCGAGCCCTGAATTTTTGAAGGTAACGATACCCCCGATACCCAGTTTTAATCCCATCCCAATTGCTTTTTCAGCATCTTCGACAGTTCCAGTGAAAGCATGTAAAACACCTCTAAGTTTCTTATTCTTGAACTCATCCAATACTGAAAAAACTTCCGGAAATGACTCCCGCGAATGTACCACAACAGGTAAGCTGTTTTTTAAAGCAAAAAGGATCTGACGTCTGAAAGCGATTATCTGTTCATTCAGGAAAGTTTTGTCCCAATAGAGATCAATTCCGATTTCCCCGACAGCAACGAAACTGTGATCTGATGCTATGGCTTCAAGTTTATCGAGTTGAGAAAGATAATCTTCTTTAACCGAAGTAGGATGAAGGCCAATCATTGAATAGCAGATCCCGGGATATCGAGATTCTGCAGATAGCATCGAAGGGACTGACTCTGAATCAATGTTAGGCAGCAGCATCTTTACAATGCCGCTGCTTACAGCTCTGTTCACTACTTCATCCCTGTCAGTATCGAATTCCTTTAGATACAGATGTGTATGTGCGTCAATAAGTTGCATTAAACAACTCCCTGGGCTATCATGGCATTTGCCACTTTAACAAATCCTCCGATATTGGCGCCGTCGACATAGTTAATAAATCCACTTTCCTTAGTACCGTACTTAACGCATGTCTTATGAATATTAACCATTATCGTATGAAGTTTCTCATCGACCTCTTCGCGTGACCATGGCAGTCTCATTGAGTTCTGAGTCATTTCAAGTCCTGATGTTGCAACACCTCCTGCATTGGCAGCCTTACCTGGCCCAAACAGAATCTGGGCATTAAGAAATACCTCAACCGCTTCAGGTGTGGAAGGCATATTGGCGCCTTCTGATACGCATATGCAGCCGTTCTTGACTAGCGTTTTAGCATCTTCCAGGCTTATCTCATTCTGTGTTGCGCAAGGAAGAGCTATATCGCATTTGATTATCCATGGTCTTTTCCCTTCAAAATATTCCACGACATATTTGTCAGCGTACTCATTTATTCTTCCCCTCTTGACATTTTTAAGTTCCATAATGAAATTGAGCTTATCGGTATCAATACCTTTTGGGTCATAGATAAACCCATTTGAGTCCGATGCTGTGACAACTTTTCCGCCAAGTTCGGTAACTTTTTCTGTAGCGTACTGCGCCACATTACCTGAACCTGAGATACATACCACTTTGCCTTTCATACTGTCGCCGCGGGTCGATAACATCTCCTTAGCAAAATATGTAGCTCCGTAGCCAGTTGCCTCAGGACGTATAAGTGAGCCACCCCATTCAATGCCTTTGCCTGTTAATACTCCGGTGAACTCATTTTTCAGTCTTTTGTATTGGCCAAAAAGGAAACCGATTTCACGTCCACCAACGCCAATATCACCAGCAGGAACATCAGTATCTGCACCGATATGACGATAGAGTTCTGACATGAAACTCTGGCAGAAGCGCATCACCTCATTATCAGATTTACCTTTCGGATCAAAATCAGAACCACCTTTCCCTCCTCCCATTGGCAGGGTGGTGAGGCTGTTTTTAAGAACCTGCTCAAAAGCGAGGAATTTTAATATTCCAAGATTGACCGTAGGGTGAAGGCGAAGACCGCCCTTGTATGGTCCTATTGCGCTGTTCATCTCGATTCTGTAGCCGCGATTGATCTGAACCTCCCCTTTATCATCAAGCCATGGAACCCTGAAGATAATTGTCCTCTCGGGTTCTGCCATTCTTTCAAGGATTTTGGCATGTTTGTATTTTGGATTTTCTTCAATAAAAGGGATCAGTGATTCTGCAACCTCCTGAACCGCCTGATGGAATTCATTCTCACCAGGATTTTTGGCCTTGATCATTGCCATGAATTGTTGTACTCTCGGATCCATAATTGATAAGATTTAATAAAAGGTTAATTGGAATGATAAAAATAGGAAAAGGTTAGGAATAAACAGTCCGGTTTTGTCGGAATATATTCAAGTAAAGAACTAACTGTATTCGGTATCGGTATTCGGTAAACGGACTCACTGATTACTGATAACCGATTACCCATTAATTCATTAGTGAAGTTAAAGCCTGACACCGTTCGGGTTATACCGTCCGATAGACATTCCCCGGCGAGCACTTCACTATCCCCTTAAATTCCATCTGAAGGAGTAGCGAGGATAATTTATAAACAGGAATATCGAGCGATCTGCATATTGTATCGATCGTCTGTTCTCCTTCTTTTATGAGAAGTTCAAAGATTGTTTTCTCTGATTCATCCAGATCGGAAAATAATGTTCTTTGAACTGGTGGTTTTGATTTTTCAGGTTTCCAGTTGAGGAAGTATTCAATATCATCAGGGCATTCAACAAGTGATGCTTTATTGCTTCTGATGAGGCTGTTACAGCCGGAAGACCATTGGTCATCGGGCCTGCCTGGCACAGCAAAGACATCGCGGTTATAGGAATTTGCAATATCTGTGGTAATAAGCGCACCACCTTTTGTCCCTGATTCGACCACCAGAGTAGCATCTGACAAACCGGCTATTATCCTGTTTCTTTTGATAAAATTGTTGCGCTCAGGGAGTGCATCTGACAAAAAATCGGATAGAAGGCCTCCATTTTTGACCATCGCTTTAGCAGTGGATGAATGAATTGAAGGATATATGGTTTTGAAACCGTGTCCAAGTACACCGATTGTTTGCAGATTATTTGCCAGGGCAGCCTTGTGCGATGCAATGTCAATTCCATAAGCTAATCCACTCACGATGATGAGATCGGGATGACCCAATGCTAATCCTCCTATAATCTTGTCGCAAATTTCTCTTCCTCTGGTTGTAGCATTACGGGTGCCAACCACACTTAAAATTTTTGCGCTGTTCAGGTCGCAGTCCCCCATAAAGAAAAATACGACCGGAGAATCATCACATTGTCTTAGTCTGTAAGGATAATCATTGTCCAGATAGAAGTAGGTTCTGATGTTGTTTTTCAAAACATATTCTGCTTCTTTTTCGGCAGTATCGAGATATGATCGTTCGCTGATATATTTTGCAATACCTGAACCTATTCCAGGTATATTAATAAGGTTTCTGTAAGGTTCATAAAAAATTGCTTCCACGCTTCCGAGATGCGACACAAGTTTCCTCGCGTTGATATCACCAATACGCGGAATCAGACCTAAGGCAATTTTATGCTTAAGTGATACTTCTGACATAGCACAAGAAATTGAGACATACAAATATAAAAAAGTAAAGGCGCAATGCATTGCGCCTTTACTCTTTTATATAAAAAATTTCGATAATTTCTTGTGATTGTTTCAGGAAAATCTCTTTCCCCGTGCCCCGTGCCCCGTGCCCTGAGCCCCGTGCCTATATCACCCCCATATCAAGCATTGAATTGGCTACCTTAAGGAATCCTGCAATATTTGCACCCTTAACATAATCAACATAACCATCTTCCCTTTTACCATGCTTAACACACTGACTATGAATATTACACATAATCTCATGCAAACGTTCATCCACTTCCTGTGCATTCCAGCGTAGTTTCATTGAGTTCTGGGTCATTTCGAGTCCCGATGTTGCAACTCCACCGGCATTAACTGCTTTCCCGGGAGCAAATAATATTTTGTTTTTGTGAAATGCCTCAACAGCTTCCGGGGTACAACCCATATTTGAAACTTCAGCTACAAGCAATACACCGTTCGCGATGAGTTTCTTAGCATCGTCACCGGTAAGTTCATTCTGTGTTGCACATGGAAGTGCAATATCAACCTTAACATCCCATGGACGTTTTCCCTCATGAAATTCAACCCCTTCAAATGCATATGAATATGGTTTAACTATATCTTCATTTGAAGAACGAAGTTCAAGCATGTAGTCAATCTTTTTACCTGAAATTCCCTGTGGATCATATACATAACCGTCAGGTCCTGATATAGTAACAACTTTTCCTCCAAGTTCGGTAGCTTTTAAGGCAGCACCCCATGCTACGTTGCCAAACCCTGAAATTGAAATAGTTTTACCCTTGAATGTTTCATTTATTGTAGCAAGCATTTCTTTTGCGAAATAGATACCTCCAAAACCTGTAGCTTCGGGACGGATCAGCGAGCCACCCCAGTTACTTCCTTTGCCGGTAAGAACACCTGTATGATCTCCATGAAGTTTTTTGTACATTCCATACAGGAAACCTATTTCACGTCCTCCAACTCCGATATCACCGGCAGGAACGTCAGTTTCAGGTCCGATATATTTCCACAATTCAAGCATAAATGACTGGCAGAAACGCATTACTTCTGCATTTGATTTCCCTTTTGGATCAAAGTCGGAGCCGCCTTTCGCACCACCCATTGGAAGAGTAGTAAGTGCATTCTTGAAGATCTGCTCAAATCCGAGGAACTTTAATATAGAAAGGTTCACACTCGGGTGCAGACGGAGACCTCCTTTGTATGGACCAATAGCATTA
This sequence comes from Bacteroidota bacterium, assembly GCA_025350595.1. GTDB lineage: Bacteria > Bacteroidota > Bacteroidia > Bacteroidales > VadinHA17 > LD21. The sequence goes on along the minus strand of JANXXP010000208.1, from coordinate 8,058 downwards.
TTAAACTGAACGCGGTATCCCAGGTTTACTTTGACATTTCCTTCATCATCAACCCATGGAACTTTAAAAGTTATTGCACGGTCAGGTTCAATAAGCCGATCAATAATATTTGCAGATTCAAACTGCGGATTTTCATTATAAACCTCTTCAATCGATTCAAGGACTTCTCTAACAGCCTGTAAATACTCAACCTCTCCGGGATGTTTCTTCTCGAGGTTGTTCATGATTTTATCTACGTTCATATTTTGATATTTTAATTAATAATCAGAGTTAAAAATCTACAAGTCAAAGTTGAGGTTTTTTAAAATTATTAAAACTGATAAAACTCATGTTATCAGATGATAACCTTCACACCCGGAAGGCATCTCTGGAAATGTATATAAGCAAATATGTGTAAAGGTAGTTTTTATCGCCTGCTTTTGAAAAATTTAGTCAGCAATTCCCTGCATTCCTTCTCAAGAATTCCTGAATTAACTTTTGTTTTTGGATGAAGCAATGAATCCGATATTGATCTGAATCCCTTCTTCTCATCACTTGCCCCATATATTAATCCAGCAGCCTGGCTCCATCCAATTGCACCTGCGCACATCCCGCAAGGTTCAAGAGTTACATAGATAGTACAATCTGTAAGATACTTGCCTCCAAGCCAGTTTGTGGCAGCAGTAATAGCCTGCATTTCGGCATGGGCAGTCGGATCATTCAGAGTTTCTGTAAGATTATGGGCCCGGGCAATTATTATATTGTTGCAAACAACTATCGCTCCGACAGGGACCTCTTTCTTTTCATAGGCTCTAATCGCTTCCTCAAGCGCTGCCTTCATATAGTGTTCTTCTCTGTTTTGCACCATTGCTCTTAGTTTTGGCCTTTAAAAGTAGCAAGAATATTGCGATTTATGTTTCTCTCTGCAATCTGATAATTTTCTTATTTTTGCTAAAATTTAAATCGAAAGAAATGTACAGGACACACACGTGCGGAGAGTTGAGCATGAAGAATACAGAACAGGACGTTGTTTTATGCGGATGGGTTCAGAAATCGAGAGATCTTGGAGGCATGACTTTTGTTGATCTTCGCGACAGATATGGACTGACCCAACTCGTATTTAACATGGATACCAATATCGGTCTTTGTGAGAAAGCACGAAAGCTCGGACGTGAATTTGTCATTCAGGTTAAAGGGAAGGTAAGAGAACGGAGTAATAAAAACCTTAAGATGCCAACAGGTGAAATCGAAATAGACGTATGCGAACTGAATATACTTAACAGGAGTGAGATTCCTCCCTTTACAATTGAGGAAGATACTGACGGAGGAGAGGAGTTAAGAATGAAATACCGTTATCTCGACCTCAGAAGAAACTCCGTTAAAAAAGCTATTATACTTCGTCACCAGGTTGCACAGGAAGTACGCAAGTATATGGATTCAATAGGGTTTATTGAAGTTGAAACTCCTGTTCTTGTTAATTCTACTCCTGAAGGGGCACGCGATTTTGTTGTCCCAAGCAGGATGCAACCAGGAACATTCTATGCACTGCCCCAATCACCCCAAACCTTAAAACAGTTGCTGATGGTTGCCGGCTTTGACAAGTATTTTCAGATAGTTAAATGTTTCAGGGACGAGGATCTTCGTGCCGACCGTCAGCCGGAGTTTTCTCAGATCGACTGCGAGATGTCGTTTGTTGAAAGAAACGATATCCTGGAGACTTTTGAAGGATTGACAAAATGCCTTTTCAAACAAGTTCGCGGAATTGAATTTTCTGAACCTTTTATAAAAATGCCATATCACGAAGCCATGGAATTTTATGGGTCAGATAAGCCTGATCTACGCTTCGGAATGAAATTTAATGATCTGACTGAATTGGTAAAAGGACATAGCTTTGCTGTTTTTGATTCTTCTGAATATGTTTGCGGAATCTGTGCTGAAGGTTGTTCAGAATATACAAGGAAACAGCTTGATGATCTGACAGAATTTGTAAGAAGACCTCAGATTGGAGCAAAAGGTATGGTCTATTTAAGATATAACACTGATGGTTCACTCAAGTCTTCAGTTGATAAATTTTATACGCCGGAGGAACTAAAAAAATGGGCTGAGTCTGCAAATGCAAGACCCGGAGACCTTATATTAATTCTATCGGGCGATAAGAAGAAAACATTATCTGCCCTTTCAGAACTAAGGCTTGAAATGGGAAACAGGCTTGGATTAAGAAAGAAAGATACTTTCGTTCCATTGTGGGTAGTTGATTTTCCGCTTCTCGAGTGGGATGAAGAGGCAAAGAGGTTTTTTGCAATGCATCATCCGTTTACTTCTCCTAACCCTGAAGATATGCAATTGATGCAAACTGATCCGGGAAAAGTAAGAGCCAATGCATACGACCTCGTCATTAACGGTGTGGAAATAGGAGGGGGATCGATAAGAATTCACGATGCGGAGGTACAGCAACTAATGTTTAAAGTTCTTGGTTTTACAGAAGAAGAAGCTGTAAAACAGTTTGGGTTTTTAATGAATGCATTTAAATTCGGAGCGCCTCCTCATGGTGGTATTGCTTTTGGCTTTGACCGGTTAGTGGCAATGTTCGGTGGCCAGGATTCAATCCGTGATTTTATTGCCTTCCCGAAAAACAATTCAGGACGAGACGTTATGCTGGATACTCCCTCTCAGATTTCCCAAAAGCAGTTAGACGAACTACATATAAAAGTAGAAAGTAAAAAGTAGAAAGTAAAAAGTAGAAAGTAAAAAGTAGAAAGTAAAAAGTAGAAAGTAAAAAGTAGAAAGCAGGTAGTAAGAAGTTGGTAGTAAGTAGTAAGAAGCATTCCAGGTGTTCACCTCTTATCTCTTCACTTTTGTCTTTTGTCTTAACTTAAGTTAGTCGTTCTGCAGTTTGGTTTTGATTACTATTACGCCGCCATAGCCTCTTGATCCGTACATTCCGGCTGATGCCCCTTTTAGTACCTCAATTGATTTTACGTTTACGGGAGGGATGTCGGGAAGTACATCCATGTATACTCCATCTACTACAATAAGAGCTGCAACGCTGCCAAATAAATTCTTTGAATCCTGGATAATTACGGAGGAACCGCTGATCTTAACACCGGTAACTTCCCGTTGTATCATTTGGGCCATGCTGGTATAGGAAGCATACTTTTTATTCGACCCGTCGATCTTGTTTACCGTACCTGTCGAAAATTTCTTTTTATTGTCTCCATAACTATCGCCCACGCCTTCATCTCCCGGAGCAACAGACTGAACAGGAGTTGTCTGGGCTGACATGGTTCCGAATTTGAAGTCAATCTGGGTTCTTCCTCCAATAACTTGTTCTGAAGTTCCGTTCCCAAATGTGAAAACGCCAATCTTTATTGCAGTAGGTTTAACCTTTATTTTATAGGTACCTTTTGCGTCTGTCATAGAATTGGTCTTTTGATCATCGATCATAATTATAGCATTCATTATCGGACCTTTGGTAACATCCAGCACTGTTCCGGTTATTGTGATCTTCTTATTGCTTTTTTGAGCATTGGTACTGGTAAGACACAAAGCTGAGATCAGAATTAGAAAAAGTAATTTTATTTTCATATTATAAAGGATTTGGGTATTTAAAACTTTAATTTATCTTTTTTCAGAACCATTTAGTAAAGTGATTATTATAACACCGTTTGTACCTCTCGAGCCATATATAGATGTAGCAGCACCTTTGAGAACAGATATACTCTCTACCATAGCAGGAGAAATACCATCAACAGATTCCACTGTCATCCCATTTACTACAAAAAGAGGTTCAGTACCGGAATTAAATGATGATACCCCCTGTATCTTAATGCTGTTCCCGGTCACCATTACTCCAGGGGTCCCTTTCAGTATTTCGTAAATACTTTTATATGAAGCATATTTATTATTAGTTGCATCAATTGTATTGACATTTGTTAACAGATTTTTTTGTTTAACAGTTCCATACCCTATATTGACAACTTCATCTTTTTTCGAATTATCCTGAGGGTTATCACGGGCTACACCTGATTTCCCAAGGCTGAAATCAATATTGGTTCTTCCATTTATTACTTCACTGCTGATACCGTTATTGAATGTGACGATAGTTATAGTATTATCATCAGGCCGGACCCTCACTTTGTAAAATCCATTCTGGTTGGTGACTATGTTTGTGTTGTTTTTATCAATCATTACAAGGGCTCCAACAACAGGATTCTTTTGAGCATCAGTAACAATGCCCGATACCCAGAACTTTTTATTATTCTTTTGTCCAAAAGAATAAGTTATGAATAAACCTGACAATACAAGGAGGATAAATATTTTCAGTTTCATATCGAAGTTAATTTATTCCCCGGGTAATTATTTTGCTTTATCGGAACCATTGATCAATGTAATGCTTATTACCCCGTTTGAACCCTGTACCCCGTAAATTGCAGCTGCGGAACCTTTTAGAACCTTTATTGACTTAACTTCAAGCGGATTAATATTATCGATGCTCTGTACTATACCACCGTTTACAACAAGAAGAGGAGAACCTGCTCCAAAGAATGAATGCCCCTGCTGAATCTGCAGACTTCTTCCGGTTACTACAACCCCCGTCACTTCACCCCTTATCATCTGGTATATGTCATTATAAGTGTTCATCTTTTTCGCCTTTGGCCCTTTCGGATTGTTATCAGCATCATCGTTCGGCTGTTCTTTTTCTTTATCATCAAGTAATGAAGCTATTCCACCAGCCCCGTTAAGGGCGAAATTGATGACAGAATGGTTGTTAATGGGAGTTTTGCACGATCCAAATTCGGAGGAACGGACTTCGAGATTAGTAGCAGAAGGACTGACTTTAATTTTATATGTACCATCCGCTTTTGTAATATTGGTGGTTCGGACATTGTCAATATAGATAACAGCTCCGGAAACCGGTCTGTTGTCCGGATTAATTACTTTACCAGTGATAGTTACAGGTTTATCAGAGTTTTTAATCTTGTTTTGCGCTGAAGTAATTTGAATGAAACTGCAAACAATAATTAATGTAAGAATAATATTCCTCTTCATCTTGGTGGGAATTAATTTTATATGCAAGTTACATTGAAGTGAAGAGAAGAGCAAATAAATCAGTTGTTAAATACTTTTACCTATAAGAGTTGCTGAAGTACATTTTTCGATTAAAACTTTTACATATTCCCCCCTCTGATAATTGCCTGAAGGGAAAACAACAACCTTATTCTGGGAAGTCCGTCCTGATAAAAACTCACCGGATCTCTTCGAAAAACCTTCAACAAGAACAACAAAGACCATGCCAATATCTTTCTTTTTTGATTTCGCTGAGATTTTATTCTGAAGGGATATCATTTCACTTAATCTGGCTGATTTTATGTTTTCGGGAACATCATCTTTATATTTTCTTGCTGCCTTTGTCCCTGGCCTTTCGCTGTATTTAAACATATAAGCAAAATCAAAACCGCCCCATTCCATAAGAGAAAGAGATTCCTTATGATCTTCATCTGTTTCAGTGCAAAAGCCTGTGATCATGTCAGTTGATAAAGAACATTCAGGTATGATGGTCCGGATTGCGCTTACACGTTCCATATACCCTTCTCTTGAATACTCACGGTTCATTAGCTTAAGAATGGGGTTGCTACCACTCTGAGCCGGAAGATGAATATGTTTGCATATATTTTCATGCCGTGCTATGGTGTGCAATAACTCATCTGAGATGTCTTTTGGATGAGAGGTTGAGAATCGCACCCGGAGGAGTGGATTTACCAAAGCAACCTTTTCAAGAAGATCATGAAATCCCATATTTACCTTGTTCCCTTCCCATTTATACGAATCTACATTTTGCCCGAGTAAAGTAACCTCCCTATATCCATGCGCAAATAGTTCTTTTACTTCTTTCAGAATAGATTCAGGGTTGCGGCTCCTTTCTGCACCTCGCACATAAGGTACAACACAATAGGCACACATGTTATTGCAACCCCTCATTATTGAAACAAATGATGATACTCCGTTTTTATCCATCCTCACCGGGGAAATATCAGAGTAGGTTTCCTCCCTGGAAAGCAAAACATTCACAGCTTTATGCCCGGATTCCGCTTCGGCTACCAGTAGTGGAAGTTCCCGATAAGCATCAGGGCCAACTACAATATCAACCAGTTGATCTGTTTCAATCAGTTTCTCCTTAAGTCTTTCAGCCATGCATCCTATTATTCCGATTTTCAGATCTTTATTCTGTTTTTTCAAATAGCTGATGGCAGTAAGCCGTCCCCAGATCCGTTGTTCAGCGTTATCACGGATTGAGCATGTATTTATTAAAATTAATCCGGCCTCCTTTATATTGTCTGTCGGCTCATAACCTGCTTCTGAGAGAATCGAAACAACAACTTCGCTGTCAGCAACATTCATCTGGCAGCCATATGTTTCGATATATACTTTTTTACTCATAAATTATCTACGTAAAGTTATTAAAAGGCTGCAGGCTACGGGCAACTGGCTAAAGGAAGCATATGTTCTGCCATTTGCCTGACCCTGGTAGCCTGTCACCTGACGCCTTCCATTTTCCGCACAAATCTATAAACTATGACTGAGGATTGAAAGAATTATTTAAATTTGCAATACTTAAACTAAACTTTAATTTATGTCAGGTCATAGTAAATGGTCAACAATTAAGCGTAAAAAAGGTGCGATTGATGCAAAGAGAGGGAAGAAATTTACCAAAATAATCAAAGAGATTATTATAGCTGCAAAAGAAGGCGGCCCCGATCGCGAGTCCAACGCACGGCTCAGACTGGCTATTCAGAATGCCAAGGGAGCAAATATGCCTAAAGATAATATTGACAGGGCTATTAAGAAGGCATCAGCTGCGGATGCTGAAAGTTTCGCCGAGACAACCTTTGAAGGATATGCTCCTTGCGGGGTTGCTGTTTTTGTAGAATGTCTTACTGACAACAATAACCGTACAGTGGCTTCTGTAAGAGCAGCTTTCAATAAACACGGCGGAAACCTTGGGACAAATGGTTCTCTTAGTTTTATCTTTGACCGGAAAGGTATTTTTAGCATTAAAAACGAAGGATTCAATCTGGAGGATATCGAACTTGAAATGATAGATGCAGGTGCAGAAGATTTTGAAGTGGATGGCGATATGATCACAGTTACATCTGCAATGGAAGATTTTGGAAGTGTAAATAAGAAACTTAATGAACTTGGTATTGAACCAGAAGAAGCCGGTTTGAAGAGAATTCCGAATGACACTAAAAAGCTTGATCTTGAATCTGCTAAAAAAGTTCTTCGACTAGTAGATATTCTGGAAGATGATGATGATATTCAGTTTGTTTACCATAACCTGGAGATGACAGACGAACTTGCAGCGGAGTTGGGCTAAAACTCAATTAATCTTAAAAGTCTACTTATGATAATTAGATTTATTCCTGTTTTCTTACTTGTATTCCTGCTTTCATCCTGCAAAAAAGCTGAAAGCGATTTTATCTGGGAAAAATCTTATGGCAAGGGGGAGGCTTTATTCCTCAAATCTTCTCCCGACTCAGGTTTTATTGCCTGTGGAGAAAAAGAAGGCAAACCATATTTCATCAGACTTGATAAAAACAGGAAACTGATTATTGATTTTAGTTCAGATTTTCCCGGATTATTCAATTCCGCCTGGTTCGATACTTCCGGGTATATTTCTGCCGGAAGCAGTAGTGGAAAAATGTTGCTGATGCGACATAGCAGGACCGGAATTAAATTATGGGAGAAATCACTGGATGCAGGATTTCAAATAGATTATACAAATCTGATTTATACCGGTAATGGTGAGCTTCTGGCTATTGGAACAGCCAGACCAGATTCCTCAGGAATAGGAGCAACAGGATTATTGTTTGTAAGGTTCGACACAACTGGTATTGTTTCAGTGCAGAAGAAAATTCCGGAAACTGTATTTATTGCTGCCGCAGACGCCGCAATTGATAAATCAGGAAATATTTTCCTTCCACTTACCAGGAAAGCACAGGGTTCCAAATCAAAAGCGAGTGTTGCAAAGTATAATGATCAGTTTGTGAAATTATGGGAAACTGATCTTTATAATAATCC
>JANXXP010000330.1 GCA_025350595.1 Bacteroidota bacterium | reverse complement strand
TCTTGTTAATTCTGTAACGACCTACTTCACCAAGATCATATCGTTTATCGGAGAAGAATAGTTTGTCAATAACATCGCGGGCTGTGGCCTCGTCTGGTGGTTCAGCGTTACGAAGCTGACGGTAGATGTAGATAACTGCTTCTTTTTCAGAGTTACATGGATCTTTCTGAAGTGTATTATATATTATCGCATAATCCGAGAGAGTTGTATCATCCTTATGCAAAAGGATAGCTTTTGCACCTGAATCAACTATCATATCGACATGTTCCGATTCGATAACTGTTTCCCTGTCGAGGATTACTTCATTTCTTTCAATTGAAACAACCTCGCCCGTATCTTCATCAACAAAGTCTTCAACCCAGGTTTTCAGAACCCTGGCAGCCAGTTTCCGTCCGACGAGTTTTTTGATATTTGTTTTTGAAACTTTATGTTCTTCAGCAAGGTTAAAAATCTCGAGAATCTCCTTATCACTTTCGAACCCGATAGCGCGGAGGAGAGTTGTTACCGGCAGTTTTTTCTTCCTGTCGATATATGCATACATCACATTATTTATATCGGTAGCAAATTCTATCCACGATCCTTTGAAAGGAATGATCCTAGCAGAGTAGAGTTTTGTTCCGTTTGCATGAATGCTTTGACCAAAGAAGACCCCTGGGGATCTGTGTAATTGAGAAACAACTACTCTTTCAGCACCATTGATAACGAACGTAGCACGTTCAGTCATGTATGGGACGGTTCCAAGATAAACATCCTGGATAACTGTATCAAAATCCTCATGTTCAGGATCGGTACAATACAGTTTTAATTTTGCTTTGAGAGGAACGCTGAATGTTAGTCCGCGTTCAATACATTCTTCTATTGTATAACGTGGAGGGTCAATATAATAATCCAGAAATTCAAGAACGAAATTGTTTCTGGTATCAGTTATTGGAAAGTTTTCTGTAAAGACCTTAAAAAGACCCTCTCTTTTCCTGTTTTCGGGAGTAGTTCCGAGTTGAAAAAACTCACCAAATGATTTCAACTGAATCTCCAGAAAGTCAGGGTAATCGAGCTGATTTTTTCTGGATGCGAAACTTATTCTTTCGGTATTTTTTGAGGACATTTATTAAAAGATTAAGTGAACTTATTATTTAAAGAACAAAAAGGCTTAGTCCCGAAAATCGGGACTAAACCTATAACCCGGTAATCAGGTATAACTTATTTAAGTTCAACTTCAGCTCCTGCTTCTACTAATTGATTCTTAATAGCTTCAGCTTCTTCTTTAGATACACCTTCTTTAACTGGAGCCGGTGCAGAATCAACTAATGCTTTAGCTTCTTTCAGTCCAAGAGCGGTGATGTCTTTAACAAGTTTAACAATCTGTAATTTCTGACCGCCAGCTGCTTTGAGGATAACATCAAAAGTTGATTTCTCTTCAACAACAGGGGCATCGCTACCAGATGATGGTCCTGCAGAAACAACTGCAGCTGCAGCAGGTTCAATGCCATACTCATCTTTAAGTATTTTAGCCAGTTCGTTTACTTCTTTTACAGATAAATTAACAAGTTCTTCTGCAAATTTCTTAAGATCTGCCATGTTTATCGATTTTTTAATTTGATTATACTATAATTATTCTTCTCTCTTTGATAGTGTTTCAAGAACACCATTAATTTTAGTTCCACCTGATTGCAGGGCGCCAATAACACGTTTAGCAGGTGACTGCAAAAGCATAATAACATCACCTATGAGTTCATTTTTGGTTTTAACTGAAATTAAAGCTTCCAGTTGATTTTCACCAACATAAACTGATTCCTGAACGTATGCGCCTTTAAGCACAGGTTTATCATGTTTTCTACGGAATTCCTTAATAAGTTTTGCAGGAACATTTCCGGATTGTGTAAACATGATGGACGTCGTACCTTCAAGAACCGGATATAGTTCTTCAAAGTTTCCATTAGACTGCTCTAGTGCTCTTCTAAGTAGAGTGTTTTTAACAACAACAAGTTTTATGTCCTTATCAAAACATTTTCTTCTTAAATCACTTGTATCAGCGGCATTAAGCTGAGCAGTATCAGTCAGATAAAAGTGGCTGTACTCTTTTAATCTCTCAGTCAGGCTGTCTATGATAGCATTTTTTTCTTCCCGTCTCATTTTTCTTTCAAGTTTTAACTTTACTAATTAATCATCAAGACCTTTTGGATCAATCTTAACACCCGGGCTCATTGTGCTGGAAATAAATACGCTACGGATGTAGGTACCTTTGGCAGCAGCCGGTTTGAGTTTGTTTACCATTGAGATAAACTCTCTAGCGTTTTCGACGATCATTTGAGGCTCGAATGAGACTTTTCCGACTGAGGCATGAATGATTCCTGATTTATCAACTTTGAAATCAATCTTCCCCTGCTTCACTTCTTTAACAGCCTTTCCAATTTCCATAGTAACAGTACCACTCTTTGGGTTCGGCATCAGTCCGCGGGGACCGAGTATTCGACCTAACTGACCGACCTTTCCCATTACAGATGGCATGGTTATTATAACATCCATATCTGTCCAACCACCTTTGATCTTTTCGACAAAATCGTCAAGACCAACGAAATCAGCTCCTGCTTCTTTTGCTTCAGCTTCCTTATCGGGGGTACAGAGCACGAGTACACGTGTTTCTTTACCTGTTCCGTGAGGGAGTGAAACAACGCCGCGGACCATCTGATTGGATTTCCTTGGATCTATACCTAACCTTACATCTAAATCGATCGAAGCATCAAATTTGGTTTTAGTCATTTCTTTAACCAAAGCTGAACCTTCTTTCAATGTATAAAGTTTGTCCTTATCAAGTTTTTCAAGGGCAAACTTCTGGTTTTTGGTAAGTTTAGTCATTTTTTCTCCTAATTAATTATTTTACCGGGAATTCGCCTCTAACAGTGATTCCCATACTTCTGGCTGTACCAGCTACCATTCGCATTGCGGACTCTACTGTAAAACAGTTTAGGTCCTCCATTTTATCCACAGCAATTGTCTTGACCTGGTCCCAGGAAAGTGAGGCTACTTTGTCTCGGTTAGGTTCCTGAGAACCTTTCTTCGCTTTAGCAACTTCAAGTAGCTGAACGGCAACCGGGGGTGTTTTAGTAACAAATTCAAACGATTTATCGCTATAAACTGTTATTACAACCGGGATTACTTTTCCAGCCTTGTCCTGAGTCTTCGCATTAAATTGCTTACAGAAATCCATAATATTCACACCCTTCGAACCCAGAGCGGGTCCTACGGGTGGAGATGGATTGGCTCCTCCGCCACGAATCTGTAACTTGATTAGTCCAGCAACTTCTTTTGCCATAATTTTAAATTTGCTTATTTAAGTGCGAGAGCTTGATAGTTATTCAGGAAGCATTATGAATATTACAACTATCAATATCTTCTGTTAATTTTCTTTTTCCACCTGCATAAAACTGAGCTCAAGAGGGGTTTTTCTTCCGAAGATCTTAACCATTACCTTAAGCTTTTTCTTTTCATCATTCACCTCTTCAATAATTCCCGTAAAGCTGTTGAACGGACCGTCAATCACTTTTACCGATTCTCCGACAAAGAATGGCACATTGAGTTCCTCATCGCTTGCATTCAGTTCATCTACCTTTCCAAGAATACGGTTAATCTCGGGTTTTCTCAGAGGAACTGGCTCTCCATCCTGAGAACCCAGAAATCCGA
>JANXXP010000324.1 GCA_025350595.1 Bacteroidota bacterium | reverse complement strand
AGTTTATCATTTATTATCAAATTAAACCTGTTGTCTAACTTCCGGGGCTAATTATAATGATGACCCCGAACGAACAAGCCATAGTCTTTAAAATCGTTAAAGTTAATCGCAAGCTTTAATCCGATCAAATCTGATTGTTTTAATGCTTCATCAATTGTCTCCTGCTCAACACGGACATAATTACCCCGTTCAAGAACTTTAAGGAGAGTTTCTTTAAATATCTGAAAATTGCTCTTTCCAATAAATCCTTCACGCTCTTTTGGATTTAAATCGGGATCGAATAAAGCATAATTCTGTTTTAATTTTCGGATAAGGTCAAATGCCTCGTAGTGAAAATAATGCTCCAGTATATCGAATAGCTTTTTTAAACTCTCAGCATCCTTTTTATCTGAAGTGTATTCTGCAATTTGTTTTTCAAGCAGGAATTCCTTATCAAATGGAATGTACTGTTCCCGTTTCATAAAGCAATAATAGTTTGATAATTTAGTATTTACTTAACTTTAAATGGTTTTACTTTCCATATCTTTTCACAATACTCCTGAATGGATCTGTCTGATGAGAACTTACCCATTCTGGCCACATTCATAATTGCCATTTTATTCCATTTATCTGGATTCTTCCAGGTTTCAGCAACTAAGTCCTGGCAAGCAATATACAATGGATAATCCGCCATAAGCATAAACGGATCGGACCATAACAAGTTGTCGGTTAAAGGCTTAAACAGGTTTCGGTTGCCCTTTGAAAATATCCCTGAATTAATCAGGTTTATAACTTCGCTCAATTCTTCATTATGATCATACATATGGTGTGGGTCATACCCTTTATTTTTAACTTCATCCACCTGAGCTGCAGTTAGGCCAAACAGGAAAAAATTATCCTCACCCACTGCTTCCCGTATTTCTATATTAGCCCCATCGAGAGTGCCAATGGTTAAGGCGCCATTCATCGAAAACTTCATATTTCCGGTACCACTGGCTTCTTTGCCTGCTGTTGATATCTGTTCTGAAAGGTCAGCAGAAGGGTAAATATGCTGCCCATTGGTTACATTGAAATCAGGGAAAAATACCACCTTTAGTCTGTCTTTCACATCCGGGTCAGTGTTTATCAGATCGCCAACCGAATTTATAAGTTTAATCATGAGTTTAGCAGTAGTATATCCCGGTGCTGCCTTGCCTCCAAAGATGAATGTACGAGGCGCTATATCAAGGGATGGATTTCGCTTAATACGCACATAACGCGTCAGGATATTCAGTACGTTAAGATGCTGCCGTTTATACTCATGAATACGCTTTACCTGGATATCGAACATAGAAGCAGGATCAACGATGATGCCTGTCCTCTCTTTGATTAGTGTTGCAAGGAGTTTCTTATTTTCCAGTTTTACATTCCTGAACTGTTCACAAAAAGAGGCATCCTCTGCAAAAAATTCAAGTTTAAGAAGTTCATCAAGATTCCCGGGCCACTTATTACCAATTGAATTTGTAATCAGCCTGCTTAATCCCGGATTACTTAATACAATGAAGCGACGTGGTGTTACTCCGTTAGTCACATTAAAGAAACGTTCCGGAAACATTTCTACCCAGTCTGGTAATACTTGCTTCTTAAGAAGTTCGGTATGCAGTACTGCCACGCCATTAATTGCACAGCTGCCTGCACAAGCAAGGTTAGCCATGCGAATAAACTTTCCTCCTGACTCATCAATTATAGACATTCTGGATTGTTTGCCTTCATCTTCCGGGAATCGTTTGCCTACTTCCAGCAGAAAGCGGTAATTAATCTCATAAACAATCTCAAGTATTCGAGGTATAAGGTATTTGAAGAGGTCAACGGACCATTTTTCCAATGCCTCAGGAAGCAGAGTATGATTCGTATAACTAAATGTCTTACAAGTTGTATCCCACGCAGTGTCCCAATCAATTTTATATTCATCCAAAAGGATACGCATGAGCTCAGCTACTGACACTGATGGGTGAGTATCATTAAGTTGTATGGCCCATCTTTTATGAAATTCCTGTGGCTTACCAGCAAATCGAATGTGTATGTTCATCATATCCTGCAGTGAGCAGGAAACAAAGAAATACTGTTGTTTGAGACGCAGCTTTTTACCTTCGAGCATCTCATCATTGGGATATAGTACTTTGCTTATATTCTCAGACTTCACCTTATAGTCTACTGCCTTGTAATAATCGCCCTGATTGAAAGATGAGAAGTCGAATGATTCCTCTGCTTCCGACTTCCAGAGACGAAGAAAATTGCATGAGGGCACTTTGTATCCCATTACAGGAGAGTCGTATGGTATTCCTGTAACCATATAGGCAGGTTTCCATCGGAAGCATTTACGCTCATCTGAGTCAGTGTATGCCTCGGTGTACCCTCCGAAATTGACATTCACCGAAAGCTCGGGTCTGGCTATCTCCCATGGGTTTCCTTTACGCAACCATTTGTCGGTTTTTTCCACCTGCCAGCCATCGAGGATCACCTGATCGAAAATGCCAAACTCATAGCGAATTCCATAACCGATAGCAGGTATTTCCTTCGAGGCCAGGGAGTCTATATAACAGGCAGCTAAACGACCCAGACCTCCATTGCCAAGACCTGGTTCTGCTTCTTGTGCTAAAATTTCATCGAGATTAAAACCCAGCTCTTCAACAGCCCGTTTCATCTCATTTAATATATCCAGGGCAATTAAGTTGACACCTAATTGTGGCCCGATAAGAAATTCGGCGGAGAGGTAACTGACCAACCGTATAGTGTCATTTTCTAAAACGGCATTCATCGTTCTATGCTCACGCTGCCTGAGCCTGTCACCGACTGTATACGAAACTGCCAGGAAAAAGTCATTTAGGGAAGTATTCGCAATATTTCTGCCCTGCTGGTAAAACAGATGCTCTGTAATAGCCTGTTTCAGGGATTCTACGTCCATGCCTGAACGCACATCGATAGCTTTTGCAGAAGCACTCTTCCCCTCCTTGTCGTCTATGTTGGCTTTTTTTGCCATGGAATATAAGTATTAGAATTATCAGAGAAAGAGTCACCAAACATATGGAATAATTCTATACGCGGTTTTTTTAGAATATTCATGATAACCCTTCAGTTCACTCTTCAAAGTTTTATCCTCCAGATTTGTCCTTGTCACCAAAAGAATAATCGACAAGCATATTGGAATTATGCTCCAAAGTGAACCAAAGAGTAATGGAAATCCCAATGACTGGATTATCGAAGCCAGATAAGCCGGATGCCTGGCAATTTTGTATAATCCTGTTTCGCAAACAGTATGATCCCTTTCAGTCTGAATCCGTACCGTACTTGAGAAAAATTTATTTTGCTTTTGAGCTATAAGAAATAAGAGTTGTCCTGAAATTGTAAGGATAATACCAAGAAGGCAGAGGCTCCAATGAAAATGAGGGGACCAATGATAACGACCAGAATCAAGTCCGGCTGTTATATACATTGAAATTGTAACCAGAAAGGATAATCCCAAAATTATCTTATCCCATTTCTTGGTATTTTCTCCCGGCTTTGACCGTTCTTTGAGTAATTCAGAATCTATCCGCAGAAGAGTAATGCTTAATATGAGCATTATAAAACCGATTGCTAAATAGATCAGCCCCTGCCAATAATCTATTCTCCCGGCGCTTACGGATAAGATTGCATAGAATACAAAAGTTCCTAAAAAGAGTTTAATCAAATAACCCGCTTTCATGATTAAATAATTTAAGCTTTTGTCAGTGTTTCCTTTATTTTGAAGTGGTGCATACGATCAGTATATTAAGTGCTCTTTTATATGCAAGTATTTGTTTATCAATGTGCGATTAAATTATTTTCGAATCGAATTTAACTAATCATCCAATCCCTTTCCCTTGAGAATTTGCGGGATACATTTTTCAATCCTTGACTCCCTGGTTTTTGACTGTTTGGGAGCAGAAAAATAAAGAAGGTATGCTTTTTGCCGGCCAGGGGTTAATGTATCAAAAGCATTTTTTAGAGCAGGAATTTCATTTAATTTATTCTGAAATTCCGCAGGAATGTTGAAATCTGCAGCCTTTTTAAAATTCACTTTCAAACCGGCTTTTTCCACTTCAATGGCTTCGTAAATATAGGCTTTCAGGATAGCTTCCTTCTCAACTATTTCATGTACATTGGTGAACCTGATCTGGCGACCTGCCTGCACATTTTTCGTTTGTTGGATCAGAATACCATTGGCATCATTTAATAAAGATCCTTTAATAAACAAAAGTGCGCAGTATTCTTTAAATACGTGCATTAAAACTATGTTATTTCCCTGAAACGAGTAACAAGGAACACCCCATTTCAATTCTTCGCTCAGCTGACAGTCAAGAACGATCATTCTTAATTTCTCCAATTCCTTCTGCCACTTCTGGTTTTTAATAAAATAAAAATCAACCTTTGGATTCATTCTATTCATTTTTTGTGATTAGTCGCCAAATAGTTAGTAAGAATTATTAATCTGACAAATGAGTGCTGAAGAGTCTGAGTTTTAATTCAGGAAGTATCATGTTAAGATATTTTCTCAAAGATAATAAAAAGTCGGACTGGTTGTCCAAAGACCTGGATGTTAAACCTGCGCCTGACTGTCATAGCAATCCAGAGTGACTGGTTGCGCGGATTAACCTGTCAGGATTGATTTGGAGCAATTGCTCCAGATTTGTGCGTTATTTTTTATTCGTCTATGTTTAGTGCATTATATAAACGGCACGCAAAAAACGCTGCCAACTGCGCGTCGGCCCGCCAACCCAAAGATGCTGTCCCAAGAGACGAAACTGTCCGGGTGCCACAGTATTTTGTAAGTGGATCAGAGTTTTCGAGCATAGATTTTGGGACTGGCTACAAAGCTGTCCTGGATTGGCGGAAGGCACTTAATTAAACTGTCAGAGTTATAGTTAGTTTTATTTAGCCTTGGGTGATTAATAATTTTTTGATGCTGGTCACTTCTTGCGTGTATAGTAGTAAACTGGTCCATCAACATAGGCTTCTGAGAAAATCAAAGTGTCGCTTTTAAAATAGAAATGCGAAGATAATATTGAACTATTAGTTAATAAATAGTCCTTGGGATTAGAAGAATTTGTTTCTACAATATAATCTGAGGTATTGATAAGTATATCATTTTTATACTCTTGCATTTTGCCGTTGTTTAAAAACACAAGAGTTTGTGAAAATCCAGTGGTTTGGGGATTTGACACTTTACCTCCATATGGAATTATTGTTTTTATCCATTGCCATTTGCCTACAATTAAATCAGATGCAGTCTGTTCCTTTTTGCAACTCACAATTATTAATATAAAGGCTACCACTAATCCTATTTTTAAAAGATGGTGTTTCATAGTTAGATTATTTACATTATTAGCTCAAAAACCGTGCTAAATATTATCAAAAAACACAGTCCATAGTCAAGGAGTCGGATACTAACTATAACGGCCCGGTGGTTGGGGTAGTAAACGTTGGTGGTACAGTGCTCCGATACGAGTGCCGGTACTTTAGGTCGG
>JANXXP010000315.1 GCA_025350595.1 Bacteroidota bacterium | reverse complement strand
GTCAACAAGACCTAGTCCACCTCCGCCCTTTGCAGAGATTCGCTGATGATTCAGAATGAATTTATAAAGTTCCTTAATTTCCTCGTGGCTCGATCTGTTAATTCTTTTAATCTTCTCTTCGAGTTTTTCAACATTCTCAGCGTTCACAAAGTTCCCGGTAATTATTTTATAACCGCTATCAACTTTTTTCACAACAAGTAGCCCGAATTTCTCAGAGGTCTGATCTTCAAAATCCTCCGGGACTTTGTCAACATGATGGTAAAGATTTTGAAGGCTCTCGACCAGAATGTTATAAACCTTTTTCCTGAGTTTTGATTGTTCATTCCCCTCTACCATCTTATCCTCAACTGTGTCAAGAACATGATTAATCACATCCGAATCAACGTTCCCCTTATAAAAAAGGATTACATTCCCGTTTGTCTGGTCCGCAAGGTAATTCTCTATATTAAAGCTCATTTAAGCTTCCTTTTAGATATGGTCATGTTTTTTCCAATAACAAATATAATAAAAATATGAAGTTACCAAATTATAACTTGCCCACTTTACTGTTTTTTAAATTTTACTTTACTTTTTGATAAAACTAGCAAATTGTTATGATGAACGTCCATTTTATGATGATTTCAGAGTTTCGATTGTTTCTTGGTTCCCTGGTACATCTCATATTTTAGCAGGATACACTCCAATGCACCATTAAATAGAGTGTGTTTTTCCTTAGGTTTTAGTCCTACATGCTTCAATGAATCTTTATTTGAAGTGATCAACCAGGCAGTATTTCCCTGAAAATTATGTTTAAGAGTACTGCCAATCATACTGTAAAGCTCATCTGTTTCATCAGGTTGAAGTCTTTGTCCGTATGGTGGATTCAAAAACACAAAACCATTTTCATCATAAGCGTTCAATTCCTTAAAATCAGAAGTTTGCAGAGATATAAATTCGTCTAATCCGGCTCTTGAAACATTTGTCCTTGTATGTTGCAATGCTTCTTCTGAAATATCGCTCCCGAATATTCTGGCAGGTGATTGCCGGATGAGGCTTTCAGATTCGTGTTTGATTTTAATAAATAACTCCTCATCGAAATTCTTCCATCGCTGGAATCCAAAGAACTGACGGAATTTACCGGGAGGAATTTTACATGCTATCAAACCTGCCTCTATTGGGATTGTTCCCGAACCACACATGGGATCAATCAATGTTGCTGATGAGTTCCAACCCGACAGCAGTAATATCCCTGCAGCAAGAACTTCATTTAAAGGCGCGGCGGTTTGTTCTTGCCTGTACCCTCTTTTAAATAATGGGATTACAGATGAGTCGATAGATATAGTGACAAGATCCGTACTGATATGTAGGTTAATGAGTACAGTGGGATCATTGGTATCAACAGATGGACGTCTGCCGGTCTTTTTTCTGAAATAATCGGCAATTGCATCTTTAAGAATTAATCCGGGGTAGCCTGTATGACCAAAATGGGGAGAATTAATCACCGGAACAATTGAGAAGGTATCATCAATATCCAGGAACTTGTCCCACTCAATCTTTGAACCTCCCTTATAAAGATCCTCTTTAGACCTGATCCTGAAATCTGAAACTGGCATCAGAACAGATAGTGCGGTTCTTACACAATAATTTACCCTGTACAGAAGCTCAAGATCACCACTGAAAATTACTGCACGGTTTACTGCCTGTACATCAGATGCCCCTAATTCAATAAGTTCCTGATAAAGAACCTTTTCAAGTCCGTAAAGTGTCTTAGCAACAAACTTCATTATGATGTTTTAAACCCGAAATTATTGGTAACCAAGAATCGTATTATAACTTTTTTTATCAGAAATAGTCTTAAGAGCCTTATCAATAACCTTATCATTTTGATTTATGATCTGAAAATATTCGCTGATCTTCCAGATATTGGTTGCCACAAGGCCTTTTAGTATTAACAGAATCTCATCCTTTGATTTATTGTATTGCTCATCATTATATTTTACTCCCTCTGATTCACCTTTTGCTATAAAAGTTTTAATATCATCTGGGCTAAACTGGAAATTGCTCTTAAAATCGTCAAATGATTTATACTGCTGATTGAGTTTAACTCTGTTCTTATCATAGTATTCAAGGGTAAAGGAATTCAATACATTTTTAGCATATAGTTTGTTAAAATAAACCGTGTTATAGGCTGTATCAGCTGAAACAAAAACATCCGGCATAATTCCACCTGCACCGTAAACCTTTCTTTTATTAACCAAAGTTGTATATTTCAGAGAATCAGGTAATCGAATGCTATCAGCCGACATAAGCTCTCCGTCTGTATGTCTTACCATAAAGTTCTCCATATATTTATCATATCCATCCTTATATGACCTTTGTATTGAACGTCCTGTAGGAGTGTAGTAACGTGCTATGGTAAGCCTTATCATTGAACCGTCAGTAAGATAAAAACCGTTTTGAACAAGCCCTTTTCCAAAGGTGCGTCTGCCCATAATAATTCCGCGATCCCAATCCTGAATAGCTCCTGCCAGAATCTCACTTGCTGATGCTGAACCTTCATCGGTAAGTATGATTAACCTTGATGATGACAAACTCCCATTTCCCACTGATTTATAATCCTGTCTTGGCGTTTTTCTTCCTGAAAGATAAACCAGCAGTTTTTTATCTGAGAAAAACTTATCAGCTAAAGCTGTTGCAGCCAGCATATAACCTCCTCCGTTTTGTCTTAAATCGAGAATAAGGTTTTTCATATTTTTCTTTTTCAGACTATCAACAGCTTCTGAAAATTCTTTTTCTGTTGTTGCTGCAAATTTATTAAGCTTTACATATCCGGTTTCCTTATCGAGCATATAGGAGGCATCAAGACTGTTTATAGGAATCTTGTCGCGGATAATTGTAAAATCGAGAATATCTTTTACCCCTTTCCTGAAAACAGTAACCAGAACCTGGGTCCCTTTGGCACCCATCAATCTGCTCCGGACACCGCTTGTTGAGATATTTATTCCGGTAACCTTCTCCTTATTTATCGTCAAGATTCTGTCACCGGCTCTTATTCCGACTTTTTCAGAAGGTCCCCCTGAAATCGGTTCAATAATAATTATAGAGTCGCGCAATAAATTAAACTGAACACCAATACCCTCAAAATTACCATTAAGAGGCTCATTCATGTCTTTAACATCCTTTGCTGAGATATAAGTCGAATGCGGATCGAGGCTCTTCAGTATTTCTACAATCGCTTTTTCCGTTAGTTTATCCAGATCAGTTGAATCAACGTAAAAATTATCAATAAGCTGAAATGTTCTTCCTATCTTAAATGTTCCTTCATTCAACATTTGCGATGAAGCGGAAAGTGATATCAGTATCAGTGATAACACAAGAAATATCTTGCCGGTTGTTTTTCTTTTCATGTTTATATTTTCAATGCTGTTTAATATTCAAACAATTAATTTAACCAAAAGTTTTATTATTTTCAAGAAACCTAAACAAGGACTTCTCTCACTCAAACTCAGCCTTAAACTTATATTACTCCCACTCTATCGTTGACGGGGGTTTTGAGCTTATATCAAACACTACCCGGTTTATACCTTTCACCTTATTAATGATTTCATTTGAGATAGCTCCAAGGAACTCGTAAGGAAGGTGTGACCAGTCTGCGGTCATTCCGTCTGTTGAAGTAACAGCTCTCAGAACAACAGCATTTTCATAAGTCCGTTCATCCCCCATAACACCTACAGATTGAACCGGCAGAAGAATAACCCCGGCCTGCCATACAGAATCGTACAACCCATTTTTTTTCAGTCCTTCAATAAAGATATCATCAGCTTCCTTAAGTATCTCAAGTTTTTCTCTGGTCATCTTACCTAATAGTCGGATAGCTAACCCGGGCCCTGGAAAAGGGTGTCGTTTGAGAATAAAATCAGGAAGTCCAAGAGCGTGTCCCACTCTTCTTACTTCATCTTTGAAAAGCAGACGAAGAGGTTCAACAACTTTCAGATGCATCTTTTCAGGAAGCCCTCCTACATTATGATGTGATTTTATTGTAGCTGAAGGACCATTAACTGAAACAGATTCAATAACATCAGGATAAATTGTTCCTTGTGCAAGCCATTTCACATCTTTTACTTTTCTTGCTTCCTCATCAAAAACCTCAATAAAAACCCGACCAATTATTTTTCGCTTTGTTTCCGGATCACTAACTCCTTCAAGTTGATTGAGGAATTTGTCTGCAGCATCAACACCTTTTACATTAAGTCCCAGTCCAAGATAAGATTCCAGAACTTTTTTGAATTCATTCTTCCTGAGCAGACCATTATCAACAAATATGCAGGTGAGATTTTTCCCGATTGCCTTATGGAGTAAAAATGCTGCAACAGACGAGTCAACTCCACCAGAGAGACCCAAAAGCACTTTATCATTACCTAACTGTGTCTGCAGATTTTTTATTGCTATCTCTGCAAAAGAATCCGGAGTCCAGTCTTGTGAACAGCCACAGATACCAACCACAAAATTCTTAAGGATCTGAGTTCCTTCGGTAGTATGATAAACTTCTGGATGAAACTGAATACCCCAGGTATTCTCATCTTTAATCTGAAAAGCTCCTGCTTTAACATCAATAGTAGAACCAATAATCTCATAAGATTCTGGTATTCTTGCTATAGTATCTGCGTGGGACATCCAGATTTGAGTGCCAGAATCTATCTTTGAGAATAAAGGATTACTGTTGTTAACAGAAATTAGCTTTGCTCTGCCGTACTCTCGGTTTTTGGAAGGTAATACTTCACCCCCGTAGCTATGAACCAGATGCTGTGCACCGTAACAAACTCCCAGCAAGGGAATGGTCCCTTTAATTTTCGAAAGCTCTGGAGTTGGAGGGTTTTTATCTCTGACAGAAGAAGGGCTTCCTGATAGAATCACCCCTTTAACACTTTCATCAGGATCAGGAAAATGGTTGAAAGGATAGATTTCGCAATACACATTAATTTCTCTTATTCTTCTGGCTATCAGCTGTGTATACTGAGATCCGAAATCAAGTATTAAAATTTTTTCCTGCAAGGCAATATTGATTTTATTTGATTTCCAAAGATAGCTATTCTTTTCCTAAGGAGTAATAGTTTCATCTACCATATAACTTGTTCCATCTACCGCTGCATGAGTATCAGGAAATATTGATCGGGCTTCATCGACAAGAAATTGCACATTTCTGTATCTGGAGGAGAAATGGCCGATAAGTAAATTGCCCGCCCCCGCATTCAATGCTGTTCTTGCTGCATCGAGAGTTGTTGAATGACAAGTCAGTGCTGCAAGATCATCCATGCTTTTATCAAAGGTAGCTTCATGGTAAAGGAGGGTCACTCCCTTCACAAAAGATGCTAATCTTTCAAAATATTTTGTGTCGCTGCAATAAGCATAAGATAATGGTTTAGCGGGCGGTGTGGTAATATCTGAGTTCTTTATAACAACTCCATCATGAGTGATAAAGTCAGCTCCCTTTTTTATTGCGGGTATTCTCACTGTTGGGATCTGATATTCTGTAATACATTCCCTGATAATGTTACGTTCAGCTTCTTTTTCCCTGAAAAGGAAGCCGAATGTTGGAATTCTGTGCTGAAGCGGAAATGAGGTGACTGTAATATATTTATCATCCAGGATGAGAACTGGATCTTTCCCTGAAAGAGGAATAAACTCTATCTCAAAACTTAGATTAATTTCAAAATCATTAAGATGAGAATGAAGAATACGTTTAAAATTTTCAGGGGCGTAAAGGTGAAGAGTGGATTTTCTTCCCATAAGGCTTAATGAAGATAGTAATCCATTAAGTCCGAAAATGTGATCTCCATGAATATGACTTATGAAGATGTGGTTTATTTTTCCAAATCTGATTCGTGTTCTTCTTAGTTGCATCTGGGTACCTTCACCACAGTCTATTAAAAATAACCGCTCATGCACGTTAAGCACATGAGCGGAAGGATATCTTTCTGAAGTGGGCAATGCAGAACTAGTACCAAGTATGGTCAGTTTCATCGCACTCTGCAAATCTTTCTGCTTTACGATATCATTTTTTCAGCCTCTTCAACCGATCCTGTAATAGTAAGAACAGTATCGAGCTGGGAAATAGTGATAAGTCGTTCAACAGCCTCATTAAGACCGCAAAGAACAAATGTACCACCTGCATTTTTACACAACCTGTTTGCTACCAAAATAGCGCTCAGGCCTGAAGAATCGCAGTACTGACATTTATCCAGATCAAGGATGATGTTCTTTTCACCCTTACCTGAGACAAGCACCAGTTCCGACTTTAGGGCCGGAGCTATATGTGTATCAAGCTTTTCCGACTGTATCTGAATAACGGTACTGTTATTCCGGCTTTCAATATTGAAATCCATAGTTGTAAATTTTTGATAGCCTAAATTTAACTAATTTTTCTCTTTCTTGGAAGCTTTATTCTCTTTTTCTTCCATTTCTTCTTTCAAAGCTGCAAGCTGAGAGATATCGCCAAGGGTTGTTTTCTCTGAATTTGATTTCGGTTTTCGTGTTGATTTCTTTGGTGATGAAGATTCTGATTTAACCACAGGGGCTTCAACAGCTTTCTTTTCATCTTCAAATACTCTGCTGTGCGAAACGATAATTTTCTTGGCTGACTTATTAAATTCAATTACCTTGAATAATAATTTTTCGTCAACTTTTGCCATCATTCCGTCTTCTTTAATAAGATGTTTTGGAGTTACAAATCCTTCAACACCATAAGGAAGAGCTATTACAGCACCTTTGTCGAACACTTCAACAACTGTACCTTCATGAACTGAGTCGAGGATAAATAAATTCTCGAATACATCCCATGGATTCTCTTCGAGTTGCTTGTGACCAAGACTCAAACGTCTGTTTTCTTTATCAATTTCAAGAACAACTACTTCAATCTCTGCATCAATAGATGTAAATTCAGCAGGATGTTTGATCTTCTTTGTCCATGAAAGATCAGAAATATGTATTAAGCCGTCAACACCTTCTTCTATCTCAACAAAAACACCAAAGTTGGTAAAGTTCCTGACTTTAGCAGTATGTTTCGTACCTACGGTATATTTCTCATCAATATTCTGCCAAGGGTCGGCTTTTAGCTGCTTTATACCCAATGACATTTTTCTCTCGTTCCTGTCAAGGGTTAGTATTACTGCTTCAATTTCGTCGCCTACTTTCAGGAATTCCTGTGCACTGCGAAGATGCTGTGACCATGACATTTCAGATACGTGAATTAAACCTTCAACGCCAGGTGCTATTTCAACAAAAGCACCATAGTCAGCCATAACAACTACTTTTCCTTTAACTTTGTCGCCAATATTCATATTAGGATCAACTGAATCCCATGGGTGAGAAGTTAACTGTTTCAGGCCAAGAGCAATTCTCTTTTTGTCGTCATCAAAATCAAGGATAACAACATTGAGTTTCTGATCGAGTTTAACGATCTCTTCAGGATGATTTACACGGCCCCATGAGAGGTCTGTAATATGAATAAGACCATCAACACCACCAAGGTCGATGAACACACCATACGATGTAATATTCTTAACGGTTCCTTCAAGAACCTGTCCTTTTTCAAGTTTGGCAATGATCTCTTTCTTCTGCTGTTCAAGTTCAGCCTCAATAAGAGCTTTGTGCGATACAACAACGTTTTTGAATTCCTGATTGATTTTTACAACCTTGAATTCCATTGTTTTTCCTACAAATACATCATAGTCACGAATTGGTTTGACATCAATCTGGGATCCGGGGAGGAACGCTTCGATTCCAAAAACATCCACAATCATACCACCCTTGGTACGGCATTTTATGTAACCGGTAATGATCTCGTCTTTTTCAAGTGAGGCATTAACTCTGTCCCATGAATTAATTGCACGTGCCTTTTTATGTGAAAGAAGAAGTTGTCCTTTCTTATCTTCCTGGCTTTCAACATAAACTTCAACTTTATCGCCTACTTTGAGATTTGGATTATAACGGAATTCATTTAAACTGACAACACCTTCTGATTTGTAACCAATATTGATAACAACTTCACGTAATGTCATCTGAATTACCGTACCAATTACTACTTCGTCAACAGCAACTGTTGAAAGGGTCTCATCATAAAGAGACTCATACTCCTTATATTTTGGCGAAGTACGAAGTTCTTCACTTTCAAAACTTTCCCAATCAAAATCTTCAGCTGACGCAACACTTCTTGTTTCAGCTTTTGCTTTAATTTCTTTTGATCCAGAATCCGGAGCTGTATGTGCTTTTGCAGATTTTTTTTCTTTCTTAACAGCTGTTTCAAAACCGTAATCTGCAGCCTTTGCAGGCTCAGCAATTTCTTCTGTCTTTTCGGTCTCCTCTGCAACGAGAGTAGCGACCACTTCTGAACCTAATGTTTCAGTTTCAACAACCTGATTTTCATTTGATTCCTTAGCATTTTCAATAATTTCCTGATTTACAGGGGCTTCTGCTTTTTCTTCAACCTCTTTCTTGGTTGATTTCTTCTTACTTTCAGTCATGATTTTAATTTAAAAGAACTAATAATTAATAAGTTAGACATTATTTTGATAAAAAATTGGTTGCAAAGATAGGATATTTTTTCAAAAGCAACATTATCAGTTATGAAAATTCATTGACTTAAAAACGGCATACGGTGTAAGGCGTTAGGTGAGAGGTGAGAGTTGAGAGGTGAGAGGCGTGAGGTGTGAGGCATGAGGCGTGAGGCGTACAATATTTAAATCCCTTACTTAATGCCTCATGCCCCATACCTCATACCTCATGCCCTTTTTCATTTCCTTATTTGACTTGTTATATTATCTTTGTGTTACATTTGAATAAACAAAGAAAATTTCATTTTTTATGAAAATAATTGTTGTTGGATCTGGCTATGTAGGTTTGGTCACAGGGGCATGTTTTGCTGAAAGCGGAGTTAATGTTGTTTGTGTTGATGTTGATGCTAAAAAGATTCAGAATTTACAGAATGGGGTTATTCCAATTTATGAGCCAGGACTGGAAGAACTGGTAGTAAGGAATTATGAAAAGAAAAGACTCTTTTTTACAACTGATATTTCAGATGGGATTGAGGGTGTTGAAGTGATCTTTATTGCAGTTGGAACTCCTCCGGGTGAAGATGGTTCCGCTGACATGAAACATGTCCTGAACGTTGCAAAACAAATTGGGCAGATAATTACAAATCACGTTGTTGTCGTAACAAAAAGCACTGTTCCTGTTGGCACTTCTGAAAAAATTCGTAACACAATCCAGGAAGAACTAAATAAACGAAAATCCAATATTAAGTTCGACATGGCTTCCAACCCTGAATTTCTAAAGGAAGGAGCTGCTATAGAGGACTTTCAGAAACCAGAACGAATTGTTATCGGGATTGACAACGAAAAGACTGGTGAAATCATGAAGCGATTATATATGCCCTTCGTACTGAATAATCATCCGATACTTTTTATGGATATTGCCTCCGCAGAGATAACAAAATATGCTGCCAACGCAATGCTTGCAACAAGGATTAGTTTTATTAATGAAATTGCAAACCTCTGCGATATTCTCGGGGCTGATATCAACAATGTGCGAAAAGGTATTGGAAGTGATTCAAGAATCGGAAGCAAATTTTTATATCCGGGAATAGGATATGGAGGTTCATGCTTTCCTAAAGATGTTAAGGCATTAATAAAGACAGCTCATGATAATGGCTACGAACTCAATGTAGCGAAGGCAGTTGAACAAACTAATGAAAATCAGAAAAATATCATTTTCAACAAGATGTCTGAGTTTTTTGAAAATAACTTTAAGAATAAAGTAATCGGGATGTGGGGCCTGTCTTTTAAGCCAAAAACAGATGACATCAGGGAAGCTTCATCTCTTGTACTGATAGAAAAACTACTTCTGTCAGGGGCTAAAATTAAAGCTTACGATCCGGAAGCAATGCAAGAGACAAAGAAACTTCTTGGAAATAAAATCGAATATGCTGTGGATCTATATGATGCTGTGAATGGCGTAGATGCAATGGCGCTAGTTACTGAATGGTCAGAGTTCCACTTTCCGGATCTTGATCTAATGTCAAAAATAATGAAAGGAAAAGTTATTTTTGACGGCAGAAATATTTACGATCCTGTGGAAATCAGAAAGCAAGGATTTGTGTATTTCGGAATTGGAAGAAGATGAAAATAAGGCGACAGGCGACAGGCTGCAGGCAACAGGGGAAAGACTTGTAGCCCGTTGCGGGTTGCCTGAAGCCATTAATAATAATTGTTAAAACAGAATAGTAATGAAAGGTATCATTTTAGCAGGAGGGTCAGGAACAAGGCTTCATCCGATCACACATTCAATTTCAAAACAGATGCTTCCTGTATATGACAAACCAATGATCTATTACCCATTATCGGTATTAATGCTGGCCGGCATCCGCGAGATACTGATCATCTCCACACCGCGCGACTTACCCGGATTTCGGGATCTTTTGGGTGACGGCAAGTCGCTGGGAATGAATTTCAGTTATGTTGAACAGCCCTCACCTGACGGTTTGGCCCAGGCCTTCATTCTTGGAGAAGATTTCATTGGAACGGATTCTGTTTGCATGATTCTCGGAGACAATATCTTTTACGGACATGGATTTGGTGAGACTCTCAAAAAAACTGCAGAACTTAAGCATGGGGCTTGTGTTTTCGGATATTATGTCACTGATCCCGAAAGATACGGGGTGGTTGAATTTGATAAAAACAGAAAAGTCATAACTATTGAAGAGAAACCTGACAAACCAAAATCAAACTTTGCTGTTACAGGACTGTATTTTTATGATAACTCGGTAGTTAAAAAAGCTAAAGCCTTAAAACCATCGCCACGCGGAGAGCTCGAAATAACTGATCTAAACAGAGTTTATCTTGAGGAAGGGACACTTGAAATTAAACTTATGGGAAGAGGAATGGCATGGCTCGATACAGGTACTTATGAAAGTCTGTTACAGGCAGCCAATTTTATTGCTACTCTTGAACAGAGACAGGGTCTAAAAGCTTCATGTATTGAGGAGATTGCCTATAAAAGAGGGTTTATTAGTAAGAAACAGCTTCTCGAATTGGCCCAACCAATAAAGAAAAGCCAGTACGGGATGTACCTCATAAGAATTGCCGAAGAAGATATGAATTTATATGAAGAACTTAAGTAAATATTTGCTGTAAATGAAAATTATTGAGACAGGATTTAAGGACCTCGTAGTAATTAAACCGACAATTTTTACAGATAGCCGTGGCTACTTTTTTGAATCATTCAATAAAGCAGCATTTAATGATGCAGGTCTGCTATTTTCTCCGGTACAGGACAATGAATCAAAATCCTCAAGAGGCGTTATAAGAGGTTTGCATTACCAGTTAAAACCCTCCGATCAGTCAAAGCTGATAAGAGTGGTGACAGGAAAAATATTTGATGTTGCACTCGATATCCGGAAAGATTCCAAGACATATGGTAAATGGTTTGGAATTGAACTTGATTCTGAAACAAAAGACCAGGTTTTAATTCCAAAAGGATTCGCACATGGTTTCTCTGTTCTCAGTGAAATAGCTGTGATACAATATAAATGTGATAACGTATATAGTCCTGAGAATGAACGCGGAATTAACCTCAGTGATCCTTATCTTGATATTAACTGGAAATTAGGATCCTCTGCACCGTTAATAAGTGAAAAAGATCTGAAACATCCTATGTTTAAGGATGCCGATAACCATTTTTAAATTAAAAAATTTATTATGGCAAGAATTCTTATCACCGGAGCAAACGGACAACTCGGGAACGAGTTGAAAGTTACTTCAAAAAACTTTTACGGTTACGAATATATTTTTACAGACATAGATACCCTTGATCTGACCAACAAGGATCAGGTGTCAGAATTCATAAAACAATCGAGACCTGACTGGATTGTCAATTGTGCAGCTTATAATCTTGTTGATAAGGCTGAGAGTGAGCCGGAGATGGCAATGCTGATAAATGGAACGGCTGTTAATAATATAACCGAAGTGATTAAAGGTACAGAATGCAAGTTCATCCATATATCATCTGATTATGTTTATGAAGGAAATTCAAATGTGCCATACAATGAATATATTGTTGCCAACCCCCTTTCGGCCTATGGAAGATCAAAACTTGCGGGTGAAAAATACGCTTTACAGCATCAGGGTTCAATGATTATCAGAACTTCATGGCTGTATTCATCCTTCGCAAATAATTTCGTCAAAACAATCCTTAAAAATGCAGCTATTAAGGAGTCTCTGAACGTTGTATTTGATCAGACAGGTACTCCGACTTATGCTGCGGACCTTGCAGAAGCTGTTATGCATATCATTTCAGGGGTAATAAGGAATCAGATCGCCATGAATTCCGGAATTTATAATTATTCGGATGAAGGAGTGTGCTCATGGTATGATTTCGCTGTTGCCATAGTTCGTGAAGCAGGGCTTAAGTGCGATGTTAAACCGGTTCTTACAAAAGATTACAAACAGGAAGCAAAAAGACCTGTATATTCTGTTATGGACAAAACCAAAATAAAAGATAATTACGGACTCTCAATACCGCATTGGAGTGCCAGTCTTCAGAAATGTTTGAAACTTTTGAAATAACACAATGAGTATGCTAACTATCGACCAGATCAGAAAAAAAGCCCAAAGCTGGCTTAGCAAAGAGTTCAACGAAGTAACCCGCAAAGAGGTTCAGGAAATGCTCGCAAATGATGAAAAGAAACTTATCGATGCATTTTATCAGGATCTTGAGTTTGGGACAGGCGGACTTAGGGGCATCATGGGTGCCGGTACAAACAGAATGAATATCTATACTCTGGGAATGGCCACCCAGGGGCTGTCGAATTATATAATAAAGCAATGTGGAAATAAGGGAATAAGTGTAGCAATAGCTTACGATTGCCGCAACAATAGCAGATACTTTGCCGAGACAACTGCAAATATTTTCTCAGCAAACGGATTTGTTGTTTACCTCTTTGAATCACTGCGTCCAACACCAGAATTATCTTTTGCTATACGTCATTACAAATGCCAGAGCGGAGTGGTTATTACTGCATCGCACAATCCTCCTGAATATAATGGTTACAAGGCATATTGGAACGATGGGGGACAAGTTGTAGCTCCACATGATGAAGCAATTATTGAAGAAGTACGTAAGATAACTTCTGTTAATGATATAAAGTTCGACGGAAAAAAAGAAAACATAAAAATAATAGGAAAAGAAACTGATGATCTGTTTCTTACTGAAGTTCTTAAGATGAGAATCAATCCTGAAGTAATCGAGAAATTCAGCGATATTGGAATTGTCTATACTCCTATTCACGGAACAGGTATAAAAATGGTTCCTCCGGCATTGAAAATGTTCGGATTTAAAAATATTATAAGTGTACCTGAGCAGGATATTTCAGACGGTAATTTTCCCACTGTGAAATCTCCTAATCCCGAAGAGCCTGATGCTCTGAAGATGGCTGTTAAAAAGGCAGTAGAAACTGGTGCTGAACTGGTAATGGCTACCGATCCTGATGCCGACAGACTCGGGGTTTCCGTTAAAAACCAAAAGGGCGAATTCATTCTTCTTAACGGAAATCAGACAGGCGTTTTGCTTGTTTACTATATTCTTTCTCAGTTTAAGGAAAGGAAAAAATATAAGGGGAACGAATATATAATCAAGACCATTGTTACAACTGACCTGATTGAGAGGATAGCTGAAGGATATAAAGTTGAGTATTTCAATGTACTGACAGGATTCAAATTTTTTGCAGAACTGATCAGGAAAAATGAAGGTATTAAGAAATATATTGGCGGAGGAGAGGAAAGTTATGGCTTTTTACCGGGAGATTACGTAAGGGATAAAGATGCTGTTGCATCATGCGCACTTATAGCTGAAGCTGCTGCCTGGTCGAAAAGTAAAGGGAAATCGCTTTATGACCTACTTCTTGATGTTTATGTGGAGTTTGGTTTTTATAAGGAAAGACTTATAAACATCGTTCGGAAAGGAAAAGAGGGCGCTGATGAGATCAAAGCGATGATGACTGTTTACAGGAATAATCCTCCTTTAAAGATCAATAACAGTAAGGTGATAAAGATCAACGATTACGAAACGCAGGTTTCTCATAACGTTCTGACCGGAGCTAAAGCTAAAATTGATCTGACAAAATCAGATGTTCTTCAATTCTTCCTCGAGGATGGATCGAAAATCTCAGTTCGTCCATCAGGTACCGAGCCTAAGATAAAGTTCTATTTCAGTGTGAATACTAAACTTGTATCTGCTTCTAAGTTTGAGGAAACAGAGATCGTACTCGATAAAAGGATTGCGGATATTATAAAAGATTTGAAGCTTCAATAAAAATTTAAACCACGGATAACTGGATTTCGAAAACTGAAAAATATGAAATCATACAGAAAAGAACTCTGGTTTGAAATACCTACACGACGGGCATTTTTAAATATTACAGCGGAGGTTAAAAAATGTCTTAATGAGAGTGGAATCAGGGAAGGATTATGCCTCGTAAATGCAATGCATATTTCAGCCAGTGTATTTATTAATGATGACGAATCAGGCCTTCATCATGATTTTGAGGTCTGGCTCGAAAAGCTCGCCCCGGAAAAACCATATTCTCAATATAAGCATAATGGGTTTGAAGACAATGCTGATGCTCACATAAAGAGGACATTAATGGGTAGAGAAGTTGTTGTAGCTATTACTAACGGTCAACTTGATTTCGGACCATGGGAACAGATTTTCTATGGGGAATTCGACGGGAAGAGGAGAAAAAGAGTACTCGTAAAAATTATAGGTGAGTAGTTGAACATTGACATTGTTTTAACTTTGCGACCTTTGCGCCGACTTTTAGAACTATGCGGTTAAAAAGGAATTTTTTAACAACTTGTTACTCCGAGGGAAGAAAAAGAAAAAGAGAATGCAAATTAGATGGAAACAAAGAAATCTTCTGCAAAATTCACTAGGTAAACTTTATCTGTAGATCGTGTTATAGCGGTGTAGAACCACCGAAGGTAATCGATTGTAATCTCATTCCTGTTAAACATCCCCTGATCGATAAAGACCCTCTCCCACTGTCCGCCTTGCGCTTTATGACAGGTTACTGCGTAAGCAAATTTTATCTGAAGAGCATTGAAATAGGGATCTTTCTTCACTGCATCAAACTGTTTTCTCCTGGTTTTAATATGAATATAATCGGCAAGGATATTCTGGTAAAGTTCTTTGTTTTTATCGGATGGCAGAGCAGGGGTATCAAGATGAAGAACATCCATCATCACCTTTGCTTCAACCTCAAGATTATAGTCAGGGAATTTCAAAGTCATGTCAGCAAAATGGAATCCGTACCTCTCCTCATACTTTTTGATTTTTCTTACTTCAGCAATATCACCGTTTGCAATAAACCCTGATCCATCCTCACCCTCTTCCATGAGAGAATAATTATTCTTAACTACCATAATCATGTCGCCTGTACTGATCTCCTCCTCCCTGTAGAATATTTTATTTCGGATCCCCTGGTTATAACGGTTCGCCATTTTGTTCGAATTCACAACAATGATGGTCCCCTCCATTCCGCATGTTCCATAGGCGGTGGAGATTTCATCAATAAGCTCCTCTCCTGTTATTCTGATTGTATCCTTGTAATTAGTACAATCTATAGAAGGATGATCCAGGTCATTCTCTGCGACCTGCAGCCTGATGCGAGTCGCATTCATTAGTACCCCTGATGTTTCGCTCTGACGAACTACCTGTCTCAATTCACAGCTTATAAGTCCGAAACCATACCCTCCGAGAGCCACTCGATCAAGAGCTGGACTAACAATAGACCCAACAGGAGGAAGTTGAGCGGTATCACCAACCAGGATGAGTTTACAATCGATTCCTGAATAGACATATTCGATAAGGTCGTCAAGAACTCTTCCGCTACCGAAGAGAGCTGAATCACCGGAGCTGTTTGAAACCATTGACGATTCATCTACAATAAAATAGGTGTCTTTATGAAGATTCCGGTCGAGTGAAAAACTCCCTATGCCGTCTTTTGAAGATTTCTGTCTGTAAATCTTTTTATGAATTGTAAAGGCCTGTTTGCCGGAATATGATGAAAGTACTTTTGCAGCCCGTCCGGTTGGAGCCAGAAGTACCGTCTTCATTCTTAGCAGGTCAAGTGTTTTAACAACGGAACTGATAACGCTTGTCTTACCGGTACCGGCATACCCGGTCATAAGAAAAATAACATCGTTGTTATTATCACAAATATATTCAGCTATTTTCTTCAGAGCAACCGACTGATCATCTGTAGGTATATTACCCAGATTTTTACATAATTGATTATATATAATGACATCGCGCATTGCTATTTGACAACAACTTAAATTGCTGAGTGGATTTTTTTTATAATTTTGTTTGTAAACTTAACGAATCTTCTGATTATTTAATACCCTTGTGCTCTGAAAGCTCCGAATATTGAACTCTTTGATGAGACGCTAGATATTAACTCAACTGAAAATTATGAGTTATCACTTCAGGTAAGCCCCGAGGGGTTAGCTTTTTGTCTTCTCGATACTATAAGAAACAAATATATTCTGTTACGCGTTTTTGAACCTGATGAGAATAAATACTTCAACGCTGAGAAGATAAATGAACTCTTAACAAAAGATGATTTTCTTTTTAAAAAATACAAGAAAGTCAATGTTATAATGCCTTCCAAAAAATTTACGTTGATTCCTGCACCGCTATATGATCCTGCTAAAAAAAATGAATACTTCTCATTCAATCATAACAACGAAGAAGGCAATACAATAATTACCAATAAGATATCAGACCCTGATTCGTACCTTGTCTTTTCAGTTTCAAAACAGATCAGCGATCTGATTCATAATTACTTTCCTGTTGTAAATATTAATCATCATCTGAAACCTTTAATGACTTTCATTTCGCACAACAGGAAAACTGTGCATGGCAATTATATTCATATACATATTGAAAGGGAATTCTTCAATCTCATTGTATTCAATCATAACACATTAAAGTTCTGCAATACATTTAGTTACAGAAATATTTCGGACATCCTTTATTTTGTGCTCAATGTATTTAAAACTCTCGATCTGAAACAGGATGAGACTATTCACTTCAGCGGACTGACAGAAAAATATGATGATATTTCATCTAACTTTTCAATCTACTTAAGGAATATTAAGTTTTCAGGGCCAACAGGCAATTTTACCTTCAGCTATGTATTTGACGATACTGAACTTCACAGGTTTCTAAATCTTTTTAGTATAACAAATTGCGAATAATAGGCGGAAAATATAAAGGGAGGAGAATTGTTCCTCCTTCAAACTTTAAGGCAAGGCCTACAACAGACTTTGCACGTGAAGGGCTATTTAATATTCTTAATAACAGAGTCGATTTTGAAACGATAAATGTGCTTGATCTCTTTTCAGGGACAGGATGCATGAGCTATGAATTTGCATCACGTGGAGTTATCTCTGTTCATCTTGTTGAAAAGGATACTGTTCACATTAACGGAATTAGAAGAATAGTAAAAGAGCTTGAGATGCATAATATCAGGACAATCCATATCGATGTAAAAGCCTATCTTAAGACATGTTCAGTTAAATATGATATTGTATTTGCCGATCCTCCATATGAACTCCCATGGCTGAAAGATCTTCCTGATCTTGTTACTCAGGCTGAGATAATCAAGGAAAATGGTTTTTTTATTCTCGAGCATCCAAAAGCTCTGAGTTTTAACAGTCATAATTCGTTTTTTGAACATCGGAATTATGGTGGTGTGAATTTTAGTTTCTTTAAACCTTCAGAAATAAAGTAGACTTTATAACTTCCTTTTATTCTTTGATAATCTTCCGCATATAATTCCTTTCCGAGGATATTACTTTAAGTATATACAAACCCGGAGCATATGATGCCATATCAATAAAGTACGAACCAGAATTAACATTAAAATTTCGGAGCAATCTACCCTGAGAATCAAATAATTGTAAGATATTCATTCTTCCGGAAGATTCTATTGTGAGAACATCTTTTACCGGGGATGGATATAAATTCAGCTCTTGCTCAGTCTTAACGTCTTCAACAGAAACGATAGCATTAGAAGAAGCAATCCAGTTTGATGCTGTATTATTGTCGAGTGAAGGATCTGTCAATTCCAGATAAGAACCATTGCCATCTGCATTAGGCCACGGTAACATATTAGAATACTGTACATTATCAATTATATTTCCGAATCCATCAGCTAAAACCAGGTTCTCACCTGTATTTGAAAGATTTCTTGTGAACTGTCCTGAAGGAGGGAAACCATATTTTTGTTTGAACACATCAGCTTTATTCGCAAGTACTTTAACTGAATTAGGAAAAATCTGAGAATAAGCAGGGAACTGGTAAACAAATCCGGTACCGCTGAAATAGACCCCGGTTAAGTCTACCGTTTTATTTCCAATATTTTTTATTTCAAGAAATTCCTGATCGCTGCTCACAGGGAATGCAACTGTAGTGTTCGGGTTGTACATTATCTTTGAAATAACGAGTGGCGGAGTTTCAACACTGCTGCAATTTGAAGGAGGACCGATAGTTGCTGTCATCCAGGGTATTCGAAGCTTAATAAAATCTTTGATCTTGATTATCTCATCAGGAAGGTTGGGTACAGTACCCCATTTAGTATTTTCTCTCACCGCCGCTTCACTGACAATAGCCACAAGCTGATCAATAAGTGTTGTAATTGAGGCGTAATTTAACGGCTGTCCGGGCTGAATAAGCTCGTTCCACCTCCTTGACAGGCAACATCTAAACTCTGCATTGTTGTACAAGTCTTTCCAGAATTTCGGACCCTCGTTATCGCCATTTGAGAACTGCCATGTATTGGTTTTACTCCTGTCAAATCCCCATATCGCAAGATCGTATCCGTAAGTAAGGTTTAAGTCCCAGATTGGTCCTGCACGTAGCTTCCCATTCCTGTCTTTATGAAAAAATGTGCTGTACTGGTAAGCATCTGCATTTGCCGACAACTCATTAATTATCATGTAATCAACAAATGAAGGAATATCAATTACTGAAGGAAAGCCGTCCGCCAGAGATATATTGCCGGCATGTGCCGAAGTGCTTAGTTTTACAAATTCACCATGTATGTAATCGTTTTGGTTTGAAGTTACATTCTCAGGTTTTGGAAGTTCATGTATAAATACCACATCATTTAAACCATTCAAACTAATGTAGCTCGTCATTGTCCAGGCAATTGGATCACCACCGGTCGTCTTATCGGCTTTAGTAATGTATCCTCCTGTAACATTAGGAAATGTATTATCGGTGGTTCCTATTTTTGTTATATTTACCCTGTCTGAACCCTGTTTTATTTTCTCCTCAAGAACATAAAGTCCCTGATAGCTGCCATTAAGTATCAACTCACAATAGACTGTTCTGCTTGCATAATCACCAATCATTCTAGCCAGAGAATAGTTTAGATAATCGCGGATCAGAGATGGTTCAAATGCAAGTCCATTAAGAACCCAATCGTTATCTCCTGGCAATCCTAATAAAACAACATTGTTATTTGAAATATTATCGGACTTTAAGGTTGAAAAACCATACTGCTTTTTTGGCAGTACCTGGGAAGACGAGCCTCTTATTTCTATATTTATTCTGCCATCATAATTCAGATAAGGTGCAGTATTCTGATCAGAGAGGTAATTTCGTGAACCGGCACCTCTGTAAATTATTTTCATACTACCCGGTACTCTGGGAGAATCTGGTATAGCTACGCTGCCATCAGTATTGATTATTAGAATCGGGAGATTCGATGAAGAGAAATCAAATGGTGCCACAAACCAGACGGGGTTTGTCCTGAATTCAATAGTTGAATTCACTTTCCCAAAAGAGAGGAATGCGTTTGAGGACATATCAGAGGATGTTAGGGAGCTGTTATGAACCTGTATCGCAAGTATGTTCTTTCCGGGTACCAGACATGTTTTCAGCAGGTTTTTCTCAATCCAGAATGATTCCGGTACACCACCTGAGTACATTTTTGCTTCATGGTCAGCTCCAAACTGACTAAAAGCCGGGTGAGTACCTGTTATTCCTGCTCGGGCAATCTCAACATCATTAATATAGGCAACAAAAGCATCATCATAATCCATGCTCAGTAAAGCTCTGGCTATTATTGCAGTGTCAGAAACATTAAATGATGTTCTTATGAAAACAGATGCACATTGCGGAATTACTGTATTATCATCATTGTCACCGTAGCCGAAACCTCCGGGGCCGTATAACCAACCTTCATCATTGAATGTTAATGATCGCCAGGTTGCATCTGGTTCAGAGGTCCCAACAAAATACCTCCATACATCAGTGTTATAAAGAACAGTTTCCCAATGATTAACAGACTGGCTCTGAATTATATTCCACGAAGTCGTTAAAAGGAATAATAGTAATAAAAGTGTCTTTTTCACCAGATAACTGTAATATTGAATATTTATAGAAAATAATTTCCAGAATAAATAATAACTGATTTCACGTTGGTTTTTTAATAATCGAAGGCTAAAAGTACCATAAATAAATTGAAAATAGATTTATAAATTACAAATGACGATTTAATAATTACGAAGAATGATGGAAAAAGATGGTTAAATTATGTTGTTAAACTTCGCGAATTATTTTGTACGATTTATTTTGCGGAGTTAAAAATTAGCTTAATTTTGCAGCTCGAAATTACTGGTGCGGTAGTTCAGTTGGTTAGAATAACGGCCTGTCACGCCGTGGGTCGCGGGTTCGAGTCCCGTCCGCACCGCAGTAGAACGAAAAAGCCACGTGAAAACGTGGCTTTTGTATTTTTATCTTAATAATCCCACACACATCTTACCGACAAACCCCATTTCTTTGAGTTAAATGACCGTACGACACTGCTACTGT
>JANXXP010000292.1 GCA_025350595.1 Bacteroidota bacterium | reverse complement strand
AAAATATTTTGACTTAAAAACTTATCTTTTCTTTTTAATTCATAAACTTCGTGATCCTTTGTTTTTTCGATAGCTATGTTAAACGTCGCATATCAGGATGCACTTCCTCAATGATTCGAGTTTATCTTTTTGTTTTGGCACAAATTCCTGACCAACAAATCCTTTATATCCGTTTTTAACCAGAGCACTCATAATAGCCGGGTAGTAAAGCTCCTGTGTTTCATCAAGCTCATTTCTCCCGGGCACACCACCGGTATGAATATGTCCGATATAC
Organism: Bacteroidota bacterium; assembly: GCA_025350595.1. GTDB lineage: Bacteria > Bacteroidota > Bacteroidia > Bacteroidales > VadinHA17 > LD21. The sequence continues at coordinate 8,219 of JANXXP010000292.1, read as the reverse complement.
TGACTGTATTTTGTTATAGTGTCAATTATATTTCCTTCCATAATTTGCATGTGGTAAATATCATAGAGCAGTTTAAATCGTTCCGATCCTACCATTTCGCAAAGAGCTGCCCCCCATGCTGTTTGATCGCACTGGTAGTCTTTATGTCCGTAGCTGTTAAGAAGTTCCATAATTATTGTCACCCCGTATTTCTCCGCCGAAGGCATAAGTTTTCTTAGACCTTTGGCACAATTAATCATCCCTTCATTATCGTTCTGGCCTTCACGATTACCTGAAAAGCATATCAGGTTTGGGACTCCCGCCTGAGCTGCTTTAGGGATCATTGCCTCAAAATCTGTGATCAGTTTTTCATGGTTCTCAATCCTGTTGAACCCTTTAGGAATACCCCAGTCAGTAGCATAGCCTACGGCACATTTAAGTCCGGCTTTTTTGACAACGGGCCAGTCTTTTTCTCCAAGGAGTTCAACAGATTCAATGCCCATTTCTTTGCATGCTTTGGCAAAATCCTCCAGAGGGATATCATTATAACACCACTGACTTACTGAATGATGTATATTTCCTTTAAGCTGGAGCGGTCCCGCACCGATTCCTGCAAAAACACTGTTTAGAGGAGTAACTGCGGTAACTACAGCAGCCCCTGCTACTTTCCCTATCATATTTCTTCTGTTCATGTTATATTATTTTTTGAAATACAGGTTATAAAACTAGCGATTATTATTTGTTAAGTTTATCATCTGGCCATTCCCCGAGTTTCTTAACCGATAATGAACTGTTCTCCTTTGCACCTTCAGGCAGAAGGAGGACAGTTAATGAACTTTTGGTATTTGCAGGAATTTTGACCTCAAAGCCAACCATTAGTGTTCCCGGATTGGCAGCATCATAACTATGAGGAGGAACTGTGCTCCATGTTTTCATTATGATACCTCCTGGCTCCTTAACTTTTAATGTAAGTTTCTTCCCGTTAATAGTCAAAACCGCAGTGTTGTTTCCTGAAATGGAAACTTCTGCTGATGTAAGCATGTTCCATCGGATTGTAGTTTCTGAATCTTTTGTTTCAATTTCGTCATGTACTTCAACATATTGATTATCAATAATAGCAATTCCCCTTGAAGCTTTATTAAGATTTCCGGTATATAGTGATGAGATATCAGTTATCGCATTTGTCATTTCAGGAGCTTCAGACGATGATGTTATTGAAGCATATCCACCGACGGTCTGCAGTTGGTTATTTATGCAAAGGGTGTTATGAGCAAAGTTGTTGTATCTGAAAACCTCCCAGCGCTGCGAATTCTGTTTCATGTTCCAGAGATCAACTCCGGCAGTTTCAAGGGAATTATAGTCCTGCATACCAAAATCCATCGCCCATCTTTCCCCTTTGGCATCCATAATAAATGAGCCGACATCCATGTGAGCATGATTAACAGAAGGAGATCCTCCCTTAATAGCAACAAAAATTGCATCCGGATCAGTCCATGAAGTTCGCATCAGGGCAACAGGATTTTTCCCCTGACCTACCCACACCTTTTTTAAAGGAGGTGTAATTTTATCCATTGTCATTCCTGCACTCCATATCATAACTGCAACTAACAGACGATCATTGGAAGGTTTCTTATTGATCATTTGATAACGTTCTGACCATAAGAGAGTTGGATCATTCATCCTGTTAGCCAGCCAGAACATTGCAGGATGCATTTCACCTCCTGTACCGGCATCTGAATAGTTAAATGGTTTTCCGGTTGGACCAACCATGTTTTCAAGGTATCCGGCTGTTTTGAAGAGCCCCTGATTTATTACAAGTCCATACTCTTTTCCATAAACTTTTTCCATTGCGCTAAGGAACATGATATTAAAACTTGTTCCATATCCCCAATAACCATATCCTTCTGAATAAGCGCCATCGGGCAGATAGTCTTCCATTGGGAGTTTTATTGAACCAATAGCCCTGTTAATAATACTTACAGCCAGTTCAGGCTGATCCTCATAAATTGCCAGAGCTCCATATGTCATTCCCGCATTGCACACCTGGTTCCAGTTATGGGAAACTTTCAGCCAGCTGTTATATTTTGAATCAAGAGACGGTTTCAATCCCTTTTCAATTATTGCCTCTTTTATGATATTTCTTGAATCCGGGTTTAAGCCTTTGTAAAGCCAGTCATATCCAATTGAGACTGCCATCGTCATTTCAGCAACATCAAGAAAATGAGAAGGATTCCAGTCACTGAATGAAGAAACTGCCAGCAACTCTTTTTCTCCCCGTTCAAGGTATTTTATATCAGATGTCATGCGCCAGGCGTAGGAGAGATAAAATATTCTTCTTAGCGCTTCCCTCGATTTGTCCAGCAATCTTTTTCCTATTAAAACCCTCTCAACCGGCGGCCTAACAATTAGCTTATTACATTCGTCTATAATAAACTGGTTTGTGGTCTTCCATATAGCATCTGAGGCAATGTTTTGTTTTATTCCTGACTCTTCACCATCAAGAAGAAGTATCCTTGGATGTGAAGGCAGTGAATGCGTTCTATTTTCAATCTGTGCGTTTGCCGTCAGACAGAATAGCAATAAAACAGAAAAAAGGTTGAGAACAAGATGGTTAGACTTCATAATCTTAGTTATAATTTGAGTCGGTAAAGTAATGTAAAAATCCGGAAAATAGTGTTCATATTGTTAATGTTATATCTTTGTCGGAGGGATATGAAAGTTTTGTACAGACATGAAAGTTCCTTCAAGACATGATTATAGAAGCGGTCATTACACCGAATTGCTTAGAAGCGGAGAGCAATACTTTGCCAGGTGTGAGGAGGTGATTGAGAATGCAAAGCACTTCATTCATTTTCAGACATATATTGTGGATGATGATGAAACGGGCAATCGTATAGTAAATGCGCTGATCAGGGCCTCAGAAAGGGGAGTGAGGGTTTATTTTCTGCTTGATGCATTCGGGGGAGGAAGTTTTACTAAAGAGATGATAGCAAGGGTTGAGGAGTCAGGTATTCTATTCCGTAAATTTTCACCCGGATTAATAACAAAAGGGTTTCAGTTAAGTCTCAGGCTTCACCATAAAGTAGTGCTGGTCGATGGTGAAATTGCAGTGATAGGTGGGATGAATGTGGCGAACCGCTATCATGGTATTCCGGGAATAAAAGAATGGCTTGATTTTGCAATTTTACTGAAAGGTCCTGAATGCGTTCATGTATTGTTTATTCTTAAAGGACTCTGGAACAAAGCATTTATTTCAAGGAAGGAACGAGCCAGGGAAACAATTCATCATCCTGCATTTTATGAGGATAATGTAAGAGTAAAGGTCCTTCAGAACAACTGGTACAGGAACAAGATTGAAATACTGAAATCCTATAGATCTGCATTGAAACATGCAAAAGACAGGATGATAATCTTTGCCAGTTACTTCCTTCCCGGGCGCAATGAGCGTAAACTTCTGCGGAATGCAAGCCGGCGAGGCGTTAATATAAAGATTGTCCTGGCTTCGGAATCTGATGCCAGAGTATTCAAAAGAGCTACTAATTTCCTTTACGATTTCATCCTTCGGAATAATATTCAGATATACGAATATCTTCCGTCAAACCTTCATGCTAAAGTTGCCACCGTTGACGGTAACTGGAGTACTATAGGCAGTTACAATATGAATCACCTTAGCGATTATGGAAGTGTTGAAATGAATGTGGATATTCTTAACTCTTTTTTTGCAGAGAAGTTCGAAGAACTCCTTCAGGGGATAATTGATAACGACTGCAGACAGATTAAAATCGAGGATTATGGTCGTCGTAAATCATGGGTTTCCAGCGCCCTTAACTGGTTTTCCTACCAGATGATACGATTTATGATGAGGATGATGTTTATACTTGCATCCAAAAAACCAAAAACACCTGTAACATAGAAACACTCGTCTTATAACTATAAAGAGACGCCCAGGTCTGGTGTCAGAGGGTTTGGGCGTCTCCAGGTTTACATGTGTTTACGCTTAATACTGATGAAACCCCATCGATACAAACTCCAGAACATTAGGTAATGATGCTCTCCAGTACGTCCAGCTATGCACTCCGTCGCGGATCCTGAATTCGTGGGGGATCTCTTTTTTACGCATTGCGATGTGAACCAGGCAATTACCTTCATACAGAAAATCATCATCGCCGCAATCGATATACCATCTGACTGCTTTTTTCTGATCATCAGGCATATTCTGAATCAAACTCAGAACTCTGTATTTTTTAAAGTATGATTCTTTATCTGCGTCTGTAATTCCTTCAACACCAGCCCAAAGTTTGTAATTCTTTAATTCTTCTATGCTTGCAGGTCCTGTTGCTGCACTCAGGGGACAAGCTGCTGAAAACAATTCAGGATGATGAAGTGCATAGATGAATGTTCCTTCGCCTCCCATTGAGAGACCTGCGATTGCACGATATCTTTTATCTGCTTTTATCCTGTAGGTTTTTTCTATATAGGGCATAAATTCCTGGAAGAAAAAATCTTCATACCGCCATTCACCCTTGACATCATTTACATAACCACGTTTACCTGTATTACCGTCAGGCATAACAATGATCATTGCAGTTGCCAGATTCGTTCTTATTGCTTCATCGGTAATATTAAGTACCTCACCAAATTGTACCCACCCTGTCTGATCATCGCCAGCACCATGTAGCAAATATAAAACCGGATAACTCCGGTCTGAGTTGGCATAATCGGGTGGTAAGTAGATAGCGTACTTGCGGTCCATTTTTAAAATTTTACTGGGCATGGAAAGATTATCGGAAACCTTACCTGTCTGGGCAATCAATGCAGAGGTTAAGGTTAAGATAAAGGATAGTAAAAAAAGTCTTTTCATAGTTTGAAATTTAATAATTAGAGTTTTTCAAATACAGATTGGAAAGGTATTACAAAATTCTGAAATATTTAATCTATTCTGTATTCAGGCCTGTGTCAAATCTGTGCAGTTGAAGTTACCTAAAAAGTCCTTTCTAATCGCAAAGTTTGCAGAGTCGGCGCAGAGTTCACGAAGTAAAACATTGTATATAAAGCCTTTGCGATCTTTGCGTAAATACTTAGCACTCATTGCGGTTAATGGATTTCTACTTTCATGACAATTCCAGGAATGAAGTAGCAGATGCGAAAGTAATAGAGAGAGGGAACATACTTTGCTCTTATCTGTTTACTTAATAATTGCTTGAAAAATTTCTTATAATTGTATCCTTAAATCTTCAGTATGAAAATTCAGCTCTTCAATATAGCTAATTTCAAAGTCGACGGTGGCGCCATGTTTGGAGTCATTCCAAAAGCCTTATGGTCAAGAGTATATCCTGCTAATGAGAATAACCTGATCGATCTGACACTTCGATCGCTTATTATCGAAACCGGCAATCATATTATTTTAGTTGATACAGGATGGGGAGACAAACAGGATGATAAATTCTTTCGTCATGTAAATCTTCATGACGGGGAAGGCCTGATTGCCGGGCTGAAAAAAAGAGGTTATAATCCCGGAGACATTACAGACGTTTTCTTTACACACCTTCATGCTGATCATTGCGGAGGGGCAATTAAAAAAAATAGCCAAAATGGATATGAACTGACTTTCCCCAAGGCAACTTATCATGTTAGCCGCATCCAGTGGGAATGGGCTGTGAAAAACAACGTGAGGGAAGCAGGTTCTTTCCTTGAAGAAAACATAAAACCAATCGGTGAGAGCAGACAACTGAATCTGGTTGAAGAAGAAGGAGAATTATTTCCTGATTTTTCCTTTAGGATGTGTTATGGCCATACTCCAGGGTTAATGATCCCTATTATTAAGTATAACAGTAAAACTTTGGTTTACACAGGTGACCTGATTCCTACTATAGCGCATTTACCTATAATATGGAATATGAGCTATGATATCGAATCCCTTAAAACAATTGCTGAAAAGGAAAAGCTTCTTAATGAGGCTCTGACAGGAAACTATATTCTTGTATTCCAGCATGATGAAAATGTCGAGTGCTGTACTCTTGAAATGACTCCGAAAGGAATACGGGCTAAAGATAAATTTGCATTTTCTGAAGTTTTGAAAAGATAATTTTGAATGCTTTTCATAATCTATTTTTAACCACGTAGTTACACAGAATTAAATACTTAAATAGTTTTAGTATTGTTTGTTTATTCATTTGTAACTTTCTTTGATTTAGTCTTCAAATATTCTTAATTTTAGCTGCATAAACATTTCGTTGTTAATATAATAACAGAACTCATGGCAGATTTTATTTATGAAAAACCTTTCCAGATCGAAAAAGATCTGACAAAGTACCGGCTGCTCACAAAAGATTATGTTAAACTTGCTGAAGAAGGTGGAAGAATGATTCTGAAGGTCAATCCAAAAGCTTTGGAACTTCTCGCAAAAGAAGCTGTCTCAGATTTGTCATTTTTTCTCAGAACCTCTCACCTTGAAAAGTTGGCTAAAATACTGGAGGATCCGGAAGCGACTGATAATGATCGTTTTGTAGCTTACATGATGCTTCGCAATACAGTTATTTCATCAAAAGAAGATCTTCCCTGGTGTCAGGATACCGGAACTGCTATAGTAATAGGTAAAAAAGGAGAAAATGTTTTTACAGGTGGTAGCGACCCGGAGCATCTTTCAAAAGGCATTTTTGAAACATATAAAAATAAAAACCTAAGATATTCACAGGTTGTCCCTTTCTCAATGTTTGAAGAAAAAAACACCGGGACCAACCTCCCTGCCCAGATAGATATTTATGCCACCGATGGGAGCGCTTATGAGTTTCTCTTCATAACCAAAGGAGGAGGATCTGCCAATAAAACCTTCCTTTATCAACAAACCAAATCTCTACTAAATGAGGAGTCTTTGATTAAGTTTGTGAAGGAGAAAATTAAAGAACTTGGCACATCCGCCTGTCCTCCTTATCATCTGGCTCTTGTAATTGGAGGAACTTCTGCTGAAGCAACACTTAAAACTGTAAAAGAAGCTTCTGCGGGGTACCTCGATCATCTGCCAACTGCGGGGAATTTAAGCGGAAGAGCTTTTCGTGATATTGAGTGGGAGAAGAAAATTGAGAAAATTTGTCATGAATATGGCGTTGGAGCTCAGTTTGGAGGTAAGTATTTTGTTCATGACGTGAGAGTTATACGACTTCCACGGCATGCAGCTTCATGTCCCGTAGGTATGGGTGTGAGTTGCAGTGCCGACAGAAACATAAAAGCCAGGATCAATCAGGATGGTATTTTTCTTGAAGAGCTTGAGAGAAATCCCGCACGATTTATGCCGGCAAAAGCTCCTGAACTTTCTAAACCTGTCGAAATCAATCTCGATAAGCCAATGAAAGAGGTGCTTGCTGAACTTACGAAATACCCGGTTAAAACAAGGCTAAGCCTTACAGGAACTCTGATTGTTGCAAGGGATATCGCTCATGCTCAGATAAAAAAGCTGGTAGATGGTGGCAAACCATTACCTGAATATTTTAAAAATCATCCGATTTATTATGCCGGACCAGCTAAAACTCCTGAAGGAATGCCATCAGGAAGTTTTGGTCCGACAACAGCAGGAAGAATGGATTCGTATGTTGATCTTTTCCAGAGTATGGGAGGTTCATTGATTATGCTGGCAAAAGGCAATCGCAGCCGGCAGGTTATTGATGCCTGTAAAAAGTATGGTGGGTTTTATTTGGGATCAATCGGAGGACCAGCCGCACTCCTCGCTGCTGAGAATATTAAATCGGTTGAGATCGTTGATTTTGAGGACCTTGGAATGGAGGCAGTAAGGAAGATCAGGGTTGAGAATATGCCTGCTTTTATAATCACTGATGATAAGGGGAATGACTTTTTTGATGAATACAATAAATAGACAAGGATAAATTTTTTATCTTGGACCCCTCTAAATCTGATTTATGAAACGGTTTCTTTTATGGTTTTTTCCTGGCCTGCTTGTTGGGGTCTTACTTATTCTCGGAGGAGGAAAAGCATTGCACATGACTTCATCCAATGAGTATTGTGTATCCTGTCATATTCATCCGATGGCAGATGCCTCCTGGAAAAAATCAGTGCATTATGATACCCGTTCCGGTTACCGGATAGCTTGTGTTGATTGCCATCTTCCTCCCCAGGGGAAAGGTTATTTATGGGCAAAAGGAACTACAGGGCTACGCGACTTATGGAACAAGTGGACAAAAGATTCAGCTTCTTTTAACTGGGAAGACCGAAAGAGACTGGAAGTTGCC
>JANXXP010000258.1 GCA_025350595.1 Bacteroidota bacterium | reverse complement strand
GTTCGATTTGTCAATGTTGGCAACATTGGCAAAGAAGGAATTAAAGAAAAGGTTCTTTTTATTTGCTCCTATTGGTGCGTACGGAATTATATCAAGGTTTTTAAACTCATTAGCCACCATTTGTTCATAAGAGCGGAAATCCAGCTCGTTCTCTGCGTAAAACACTACATTAAAGTGGCAGCCTGAAAGGATGATCTTTTCATCTTTGGTAATTGTATCAAGAAATTCACCCAGCATTTCTGCATCGGTTTCATATTCCTTTTTGAATTTTCTTGCCCCATAAAGCATTGTCCTTTGATCTTCAAGCTTCCCCTTCTCCTGCTTATGGTTTCGTATGTAGATAATTTGATTATAAATGTGATCAAAGGGAAGATTTAGACCAAGGTTATCTGCAAAGCCGGTGTGATAAACAAAATCTCCCGCGCTCATTTTTTGATCATAACTGCAGGTCTTAACCGTTTCTCCCAGTTGTTTAAACTGGTTGACGGCAAAAAGTCCTATGAACTTATTGCCAACCTTCATTTTATCTACATCTATCTCGGTATACCTGTCCTCATAGAATGAGTTGAAATAGCCAAATTCAAGATATTTATAAACCTCTTCGGAAATAGGATTAAGCTTTAAAAAACGTGAGTTATTTAAATAATCAAAGCACCGTTCGACGCTGGCTTCAAAATTCTTCTGTCTTTCGTATTCCTTAAGATATTCGGTGGTTTTGATGGGCTTTTTAAACGGGTTCTTAAATCCCTCGTTTATTGTTTTCCCGCTTTCACTAAAAATAAAGAAGATAAAAGAGTGATGATCATTATATTCTCTCCCTTGAAAATGCTTTTTCGTTGCCTGTTGAAGGAAGGTTCTTGAAGGCATCGAGACGGAATCAAACTTCTTCTTGAGATATAAATCGCATTTATGAATGATGGTCCCTTCCTCAAAATCTCTAAGTGCATTGTACCAGATATCGTGAATAGTATCAAAATCTTTCTCAGAGTTTGAGTATATCTCCCTAAGGTGAACGTGAAAACCATAAATAACACTCCCGTTATTTGAATAGCAACGGTGTCCATCACGAAACAGTATCGAAGGTGTATCACTCAGGTTAATCTCCATGCCCTATATATAATTATCGTTTATGATGATATTAGGGAATCGTTCATTTGAGATTGAGTCGATAATGACACCAGAATTTAAATTCTTCAGGACTAAGTAGCCTACAATTAAAAAGAGCGTATAAAAAACAAGTTTGAAAATGGTTATCCCCGTTGAAAGAAGGAAAATAACAATGATTAGAAAAAGGATATACAGATAAAACAAAGACAACCGCAATCCCAGGATATACGGTTGCTTGTTAACATTTTTGTATACACTATATGATTTCATTAACCTGCCATTATAAAGGCTACAATACCTACGAGACAAAAATATACTGCCAAATAAAGTACTATGCTTGTAATAAAACCTCTATAATCCCGTGAATCGCCAAGGACTTTACCAATGTTAGCTAATGCACCAACAATTAATACAAGACCCCCAATAATTGGGATTGCCGGTTTGACCCAAACAGTATAAAAATTATTAAGAACATTCGTAACCTGTGCCTGGATCTCAATAGAGAATAACAAGAGCAACGCAAATAAAGAAATTGTCTTTTTCATAGGAGTTTTTGTATGGTTAGAAAATTGTATATCGCAGACCTAAAACTGAGAGAATTACCACTTATGAAAAAGTCAATAGGGTTAGTGCTTATAAAATTTTCCATAGTGTACTGTTTTTAAAAACAGTACAAAAAAATGACAATATCTTATCTATTTAAGTCAAATTCAGGTCTGAAAAGACTTTGTTTTTAGGTAGTTTTATCTAATATAGGAAAATCAGAGACCTTCATCACATTTGGTTCATGTCAAAAGCTTTAAATATTAATTACCCCACTCATATGAAATAGGCTAAAGTCTATTTCTTATTAACTTAGTATTATATTGTACATTATTCAAATTCTTCTATACATGAATTCCCTTTAAATTGAGGAGAATAAAAAGTCTATTTAATTCGAATATAAATACATGATTTCGGATTCAGCTGAAAATGGAATTGAGATATGTCTCCTAAAAAGAATTATCTTAGCTACTAAATAGATTTCGCTGTTGAGATTTAGAAAATTCCTCTTTAGAGTAGATATCTTTGATTATTGATAGTTATACTAAAACCTTCGACATGAAATATTTAGTTTTAAAAGTTGGTATAGTATTCATAATTCTAACATGTTTACAATCATGTAAGAAAGGGGAGACCCCTACTGTTAAAACCACAGCAATATCTAATATTACTGTGTCTTCAGCCATAAGTGGTGGCAACGTATTATTTGATGGAGGCGAAATGGTGAGTATTCGGGGGGTATGCTGGGGTACTAATATTAATCCAACAATTAACGACAATAAGACTACTGATGGAGCAGGTGAAGGTGCTTTTACAAGTAGCTTAACGAATTTGAATCCAGGGATAAAATACTATATCAAAGCTTACGCCACAAATAAAACAGGAACAGGTTATGGCGATACCATTTCATTAATCACTTTAGGAAAATCTCCTCTAGCTACCATTGCAGGAGCATCAAACATTACAACGACAGGAGTAACCTTAAATGGTAATGTAGTAAGCAACTATCTATCTACCATTATAACATTTGAATATGGAACTTCAATAAATTATGGTAGTACAATTTCAGCTATTCCAAGTCCATTAACAGATTCTTCACCTGTATTTGCTATTCTTTCAACATTGTCAGAAGCAACTACATATCATTATAGACTGAAAGCAGTAAATTCACTTGGAACGACTTATAGCAATGATTTATCATTTACTACTTTAGGAAATCTAGCTGTTCCCTCTTTACAGTCTGCAACAAATATTTCTTCAGCTGGAGCAACCCTAAATGGCCTTGTTAATGCAAATTACCTTTCAACTGTTGTAACTTTTGAATATGGAACAACGACAAGTTATGGAAGTATGTTCACGGCTACTCAAAGTCCTATAACTGGGAATACCAATAAGACCGTCAACGCAAAGATTTCTACTTTGACTAGTGGCACAACATATCACTTTAGATTAACAGCAACAAATAAGCTAGGTACTGTTTCCACTAATGACATGACATTTAATACATTAACAACATTAACGGATATTGAAGGAAATATATATAACATTCAATCCATTGGGACACAGATTTGGATGACAGAAAACCTGAGAACAACTAAGTATAATAATGGTGATTTAATAGGTACGACAACTCCATCGACTTTAGATATAAGACCTGAAAGTACCCCAAAATATCAATGGGCTTATGAGGGTAATGAATCAAATTTAATTCCTTATGGAAGGATATATACTTGGTACGTTGCCACTGATAGTCGTAATGTATGCCCTCAAGGATGGCATGTACCATCCGATAACGACTGGGTAACGCTTACAAACTATTTGGGTGGAGATAATTTTGCTGGTGGAAAATTAAAAGAAACAGGCATTTCCCATTGGTCAAGTCCAAATACAGGAGCGACTAATGAAAGTGGTTTTTCAGCTGTTGCAGGTGGAAACCGTTGGGCTGAAGGGTCTTTCCATTATATGGGTTGGTATGGAATTTATTGGAGTTCATCCTCATATAATACAACAGATGCTAAACCAAGAGAGTTAATGTTCGATGGACAAAATGTAATAACTTACAATTATCCTAAGAAAGATGGTTTTGAAATACGCTGCGTTAAGGACTAAATATTCTGATAGGAATCTAATTAATGTATCTTTTACATTTTAAGTCTGTCCTCAATCTCGCACTCAACTTCAAATTGAAGTTCATCAGCTTCCTCAACGGCATAGCTAAGAATACTGTGACCTTAATGAAAATCCCAAGGAATACTTTAATTACAAAGTGCAACATTATTAGCTTCACTGATTTGAAAAAGGCAATATGCAGAAGGTGAATATAATCAATGTTATGATCGTTGAAATAACGTCTTTTGAAAAGAAATTCACTATAGAGGCAATTGACTAGTATAAAATAAGAATCAATTTGGCCTAACAAAACATTAAAGACCCTTTACCTCACTCATAATTCGATTAAAATTGTCGTTTAGATCCTTTTCTGTAATATGGTGCTTAACCTTTAATTCCAATCGTTTAAAAGGAAACAAGTCAAAATTATAGAGCTTGTCTTTCCCGTCAGCAAAAACAAAGAATTGTCCCTGCTTTAGTCCGGTGAAATCCTGGTTCTTATACTTGGATGTTTCCCTTGTTCCCTCCGATGTTCTGGTATCACCTGCAATAACGGAATTAGTAAAGGATCTGGAAACGGTCCTCTTTTCAATTTCCTCGCTTATATTCTTGTAATATCTAACACTATCCGGATCATTTGCTTTCCCTATCATTTGATATGAAAGGTTTGCGAGTAGGGAGCTTGTAATAACATCCCCATAATTTTCTTTTGCCAAAGCCCGGTCCTGAGTTGAAAACACAGTGGCAATATTATAGCTTCTCATCGTTGCAGGAATCTTGGAAATTCCATCAATGTAAAAGGTTGTCCCTTCATCAAATAATAGAAAGCTGGCTGGCCGGTTCCGGATCTGCATACTGTTTATTGCTGTGCTTATTATAACAGAAATAAATGGGGCATTTATTCTTTCAAGCCTTGGATCATTTACGATGCTCAAAAATGTTGGGTTCTCCGGGTTGTTTATATCAAGATCCACATCATTTGCGCTCATTACCCAAAATATTGTTGGGAGCGCAAGATCTGTTAAAGGTAGCGAAAGCGAAGCTTTAACACCCGCCACCTGGTTTTCGGATATTAGTGAATCAATAAGCGGAGATCCTATCGCTCTCGAATATGGATTTTTTGAGATAAAGTCAACTATCTCAGTTGGTGTTTTCACCAGACACAAAGCAACGGCGTGAGGGAGAGTACACATTTCAGGGAAATCTACCTTTAGTCTCCAGATAACAGCTGCAAGTGTCGGCTCAGGGATCTTGTCAAAGAAACTGCTTCCTGATTCCTTCACGTTGTCTACTTTCTTCAGGTTTGCAAAGATCAGTTTTGTTTGTTGCCGCAGGTGTTGCTCAGTTGGTATGTACTTCGGAAGAAATGGGTTTACCCGGTCCGAATACATAGGTGAATGAGGTATTATCGTTGCATGTTTTATTGTAGAATTCTGAAAAAAATAATGTGCTATTTCTGTTATCTCGCCATTTTTATAATCATAACAAAGACATGGTATGTTTCTTTCCCCGGCATGTTTCAAAATAGGAACAAACCCGCTTTCGGTCTTTCCGCTTCCTGCGCTTCCAAAAATCGCTATGCCCCTCTTTATATTTTGCATTATAAGTGGGGATGAATTTCTTATTGGAAATTTAACGCTCCAAATAGGATCAATCTTATCCTTTTCACTTCTAAGCCGGGTACCGGTAATTAAAAGAAAAATGATTGTTAGCAGACCAGCTAATACAAATAATCCGGCATGTAAAGGCAGACTATAACTATAGAAAAAATGAAAAAACAAGTAAACCCCTGACTGTATGGTCAAAATAAATAGAATCTTATAGTAGCACTTCAGATTATAAGAAAGTGTTGCAAACTGTAACAACGAAACAAACAGTATAGCGGCACCAAGGATAAGCTTTGCAATAAGCGATAGCTGGTTAAAATAACTGATAATGTGTTCCATATTTAAATTTAAAGACCGGTATTTAAGGCCGTTGTTAAAATCTTTTTACCTATATCCAGAACAATTTTTGACGGATTATAGGCGTAATTAATTGCCTTAATACACTCTTTGGCTCCCGGGACTTGTTTAAAAACTGCCGAAAGAGCATCCAGAGGATCTTTCGCATTAGCCAAATATGAAACAGTATTTACAACCCGGGAAGCTTTATTATATTCTTTTACCCCCGGCACGTCTCTTGCGATGCTCATTGCAATACTTTTTGCGGTATTTCTCATTTGGTTCTTCATGGTATGATAATGAGAAAATTTATGTTGTTGCAATCGCTTGTAATCAAAATTTGTATCAAAGCTTTTTTCACAGCTTTGTACAAATTTCATCCTGTCAAAACCAATCTGGACCTCTTTGCCATTTAAGATATTCTTGGAGTTTTTTGCATTTGCCATCGGGCTTAAACGTATCTTCTTTGACTGATCCATCCTTGAAACAACAACATGAATGTGTGTTTGTAGTCCTTCTTTCTTGTCGCCCGCTTTATATAAACCCTCCTTCACTTCCGCAGAGTCTCTTCCATAATATCGTGAATTTTCGACCTTTCCAAAATAAACAAGGTTCTCTCCGGAGAGTCCACGGTTGAAATTTTTAGCGTACTGATCCATGACAATTCTAGTGTAGTCTTTTAATGCTTCCTTGTAACGCTTCAACTCGATGGAGGTCAGTTGTGAGATGTTTTTTATATCTCTCCCAGAAATTGATTTACAAATATGCTTTAATTCATCTTTGCTTGGATTTACGGTGATCATGTAAAACTTGATTTCGTCTTTCCCCAGCTTTCCTTTGTTATTATCGATTGAGCTTTGAGCAGTACAAAAAGAAATGTCGTTTGTTTTTTGATCAAAAAATTTCTCCTGGCTGAAGATATCCTTCTCCTGGTTCTCCTTCTCCAAATAATTTATCAGGTCGTTACAACTACCCCTGTTATTATCCTTTTTAGATGAATGAATCTTAACGTACATTAAAGTGTTTTTAGATATTTTCTGTATTCATTAATGTCACCAATTGGAAGCTCAATAACCGGTTTTCTATTTAGCCCTGTGGATTTTTCTTCCGTATGTGAAAGTATATTTTCGAGATATCCTTTGGTCGTTTTTAATTTCAATTCTGCTTTATTAAGTTTCTCTTGAAGCAATTTAATTTCCCCGGACTGTTCATCATTTTTTGATGTTTCAGTCACCATGGATCCACTCTTTTCTTCCTTACATATTTCTGTAGAAAGAGCTAAAGATTTAACCTTATTTTGTCCAGTCACCTCTCCTCTTTTTGGTGCTTCTTCATCAATGTAAGTTACAAATCGTGCGATTAATGTATCCATTTTTCCGAAGGTGGGTTTAATAAAATCATTCTCCTGTTTTCGCATGAAAGAGATTATTGTATCCCGAAATTTTTTAAGTTCCTCCGCTGGTGATAGCACTTGCAGATCTTTCGGATTTACCCCGGTAGTGTCAAAGTATTTGGCCATTGCTTCAGCAAAATCTTTTTGACTCATTTCAAATTTATCTGCCAGGCGGTCAATAATTATTTTGCTCTTAGGAGTTATGCTTATTGTGACATATTTTTGCATAAAATAATTATTAATTAATTAGATTTACATACAAATATATACATTTTATTGATGTTTCAAAATATATATCATTATATAATAATTATAATTATTTTTCAATTACTTGATTATCAGGCGTAGCGTGATAGCAGAATCAGGCTCGCCTGATTCCATCTTGCTTTCCTTCAGAAACATTTCTGTACAACGTGAATATTGAGTTCTACTAACTTTATTTTTACTACTCGCATTAGTGCTGTGGGGAATTTTCTTAGCACAATAAATTCTGGGGAAATGAAAAAAAAGAGATCCTCATCTGAAGATCTCTCCATTACAATTTTGAACGCCTTTGTTCAAATTCAATAATACTAGTTTATAAGCTTTACTCCAAAAAGATTAACAGAATTACTATTCTTAAAGCAAATTCCATATTGACCAAGAGTAAACCGTGGAACAGTAATTAAGTATGAACTGGTCCCGTACTTTTTTGCTTTGAACTCTACCTTTTCAGATTTTGAAGTGTTCCAGACTCTTTTGGTGTTTTCAATTTTCATTTTGACAATACTTACCAGGTCATATGGATTAATTGAATTATCTGAAACCCGGACAATAAACTGTGAATTTAAAGAATCCACAGATACAGTGGAACAACACATTTTAAATTCTAATATCAACTGCGTTGTCATATATTTAATTTTTGTATTTACCGCTGTCTGGTGTTCCAGTAAAACACCGTTACCAATGGAATCATTTACAAAAACTGCAGTCTCGGAAAAATCTGGCTCGATTATTCTGACATTTTTGAACTTTTGACAATAAGTCTGAGCTATTGAAAAAAATAAAAACGATAAGATTAATAAATTCCTTTTCATTACTTAAAGCTAAGATATACTTTTCTATATATTATCTCCTCCGAATCTTCATCAATTGGCATGAAACTATCTTCCTCAGGGATTGGGTATAGTTTCGGTTTAATTAATGCGCTGTTTTTTTTCAGCCGTTTTACGGGGCAATGTATCTTTTGTCATATGATGT
>JANXXP010000173.1 GCA_025350595.1 Bacteroidota bacterium | reverse complement strand
TCTTTAACAAGGTCTGAATCAACAATAATATCAAACTCCTCGATAACCTGAGTCCGGTCAGCGACATTCCATCCGGCTTTTTTCAGCCGGTTATCGATGATTTCTTTACGAGTCAGGTGTTCGTTTTTCAAAAGGAAGAGAAATTAAAGTTTAAAAGTAGCAAATTTTATAATGGTGTGTTGGCATGATTACACTCTTTAGCAAGTTTTGGATTGAGTGTAGGCATTGAGGAATTTGCAATTGTGTGTAATGAAGGCTTATCTTTTATTGGCAGAAGGGAAAGTAATGTTTTTGCAGCTTTGTAATTAGAGTCGAGACGTTGAGAGCTGTAAATGTGCCTAACAGTGAAGTAAGTGGTGCTAATTGCTCAATTTATTTTAAATATCCCCTTATCAAAATACCATCTGTTTTCTTTTTCATAGTTTGAAATAAATTCCGTAAAGGATACACAAGGATACTTTTCTATAAAAGCATATGCAAACGTCAATACATAAGTAAAAAAAGCCGCTCCGATAGTTTTACATGATTTTGGAATTGGATATGATAGCCGAGCTGATAATTCATTTTTAAGTTTATCGAAATTTACTTGTGCCCAATCAACCTTTTTATCAAACTTAACTAAATAGCCTTGTTTTTTCTTCTTGAAATCAGAAATGTCATCGTTATAAGACACAGGTTCAAAGCCAGGGTCAATGTATTTACACTCAATAATTATAATCATATTACTCTGAGGGCTATAACCTAAAAAATCGAACCCTCCGACATCTTTTGAATTACATAAAGTACTGGTATTTATTATTTTACCTTTTATCTTGTCCCCAATTATTCCAATTTTGTTAAGATTATCCTTTACCAATTTTTCAAACCAAACTCCCGCCTTGTTTGAAAGTAAATCAGTTGATTTTAAGATCGCTTTATCTGTCCATTCAGGAGGTAGGTTTTTAAATATAAGATCAAGATCAAGCCGATCTAAACGTTCTTTTAACATCTCATTGGACCAAGTCAGATATACAGTTTTCCGTTGAGCGATCTCCACGAAAGGTCTTTTATTTATTCTATAAGGTTGTTTATATTTCCAAATAGTGCGTGAATTAATTTGAAAATGACTTTTTCTGAGAATTAGCCCTTCAAATAAGATATTTATTTTATTCTTGTCAGTTTTAAACAATTCGGCTATCTGCTTTATAAGTAATTCTTTATTAATGAGAGGTAAACTTTCATTGCTATCAAGATCTCCAGTTTTAATTAGAAGGTCTGTAACGTCAAGCATAAACTCGAAGTAAGATAATCCAAAAACTTGTTTAAAAGCAGAGTTAAGGATCTTGCCATGTTTCTCCCAATCTTTTTCAAATGGTCTTCCTCTAATATATTTGTTTCTAAGCGAGATATCTAGAGTTGTTTGATCAACATAGTAATTGTGTTTTAAAGAGTATTCTTTACTTTCAGAAGTTGGCAGAGTCTCAATAAAATTCTTACTATTAACAGGGTGAATTTTAATCTTATGTGAGTTATTTAGGTAGTGAATTTCATTGCTAATAATTGAATAGGTAATGGCATGTTCACTACAAATGAAACATTCATCAAATAGAATATAGGCTTCAACAGAAGGGACTGTTATATTGAAAGGTGAATTGAGCTGGTTAATCATTTTATCAATAAGATACCCAATTGTTTTTCTATAAAGTGGACCCTTAGATAGCCAGAATTCTACGCCAGTTTGGGTAAGTCCTTTATGATGAAACATTGTATGTATATTAGAGGTGATATCGTATTGTAATAATGAAAAATGTATAAAGTGAGTTTTTGATATTTTCTTGACCGACTTATTTAATCTTAAATCATAAAATGCAAACATATATTTTGAAATTTCGTTTGCAGTCTTTCCGGAATAAATACCAGGCTTAAATTTTTTTCGAAGATGTTTCTCTGCCTCTAACTTAATAGACCCACGAATTGTATTTCTTGGCATGTACAGCTTGAAGTTGTCAATCATTCTAAATTGGACAACATTGGGTTTCTCATTATTTGCTCTAAAGTCCATTTTTTATTCTGGCACTATTACAAAGGTCAATTTCGTTACTAACTGAATATCTTTTTTTGGACGATTCCGGGAATTTTAATCCACATAATTTTGAAGCCAACAGTGCTCATCATACTCCTGCGAAGGCCAACAGCCCTATTGACTTTATCTCGGCAGCAGGAACTGTCCGGATGCAATAAACCATTATAAGTGGGTAAAAAAAATTCGCATAGACTTTTGGGGCTAATTACGAGTTTGTCCGGGCTGCTGACCGTGTCCCGCGAAGCCTTTGTCATGAGATAACGAAGTTTTCTTGTATAAGGAGGCGAAGCGGGAAGGCACTTAATTAAAGCGCCGACCGAGTTAGGCTCTGGCTTTTTTTTTCTTTTTTAATGGTGACTGTTTTTTCCTATTGATTTTGTCAACTTTATTTCTGTACAGGAGTAAACCTTTTTTAGTTTCGGGAGATATAGATTCTGAATTAAGTTTGGCATCAAAAGTCTCAGGCAACCGTAAAGAGTTATTCATAGGATGAATCCCTGTTACAAGTGGAGCCCTGGAATAATTAGTCTTGTTGTGACTTATTTTAAATCCATCTTTCTTTACCATTTCCAGTATCTCATCTGTCATTGATTTAAAATCATTTGGCGATGAAAATGTCAGGTCATCAATAAATGATGTAAAGGTAATGCTCTGTTCTTTTGCGAAAGAGTCAAGGTTTTTACCTGTTTTAACAAAAACAAGATTCGCAATTGTTGAAGATGATGGGGATCCCTGTGGCAGCCTCCCTTTATAAGTGGTTAATTGCGTTAGCAATCTGGATACCTCTGGTGAAAAGTTGTAACTCCGGAACATTTTAAATACCCTTGCATTGCTAATTGATGGAAAAAAATTCCTTAAATCTGTAGTGAATTTGAATTTTTTCCCTTTATGCTTATTTGCATTATCAACGTTATCTCTGCCCTTAACGGCACCATATGCATAATCGGGGAGATGTAGATTTAAAAGTATATTCTTCTGAATTCGTTTTTGGATAACCTTAAGTCGATTATGACTTGGATTTAGGGTTCGAGATTTTGGCTTGCCTTTCTTATCTATAATCGGCAATCCTTTCTTATCCTTTTTAAGAATAATGACTTCAGTGTAGAATTTATCAATGTCCTGAATTATGGAATAGATTTCTTTTAAATCAACCTTTAGAGTATATGCAAGGTGTTTTGGTGTGTTTATCATTAGTATTAAGATAAGAAAGAAAAAAAAGGGGGTGTCAGATTATAATAAATCTCGAAGATAATGGGCGAGGAGAAGGATGGCTGCAATTAATTGAACTAAATAAGGCCATACTGTCTCTCCAATTCTTCTTCTCTTGCGTATTTTTGTAAGCTGCAAAGCATACAATGCAAGAATTTTACAATCTGATAAAGAACACCGGTTCTTAGAAACGATAGCAATCATACATTTGATGTTGCTATCAGCGCTTTGGTAAAAAATTAGATAACGCATACTGTTTTAATTTTAAGTTGCTTGGACACTATTGTCCTGCCAAATGCCAATATGCCTGCAACTTAACTCATATGCGATGTCCTATTTTCTCACCCCTTGATTCCTGCCAATAAAGAATATGTCATTAATAAAATAAATGGCGGTTATTGAGTTGTTGTCATGTTAACAAGTTTATGAGTAGTAGCTACTTAAGAAGAGTTGAAAACATAAGTCTAATCAGTAAATCAACTATTAAATAGTACTGTATTGTATATCACAACTGTTGCTCTCAATAGAACCTGTGAAGGTTGTGTAATTTAATACACTTTACATAGTGAATTTTTATGCAGTTTTAACCAAAACATTTCAAAGAACTATTCAATGAGGTTATTATCAATTTCTATACCATAATTCATTTAGGTTCAACCAATGACATGTTGTCATGGAAAAGTTTTTCAAGTATTGTTTATCGTCGATGAAACATGACAATTTGTTTCGGATCTGTCATTTTGTAACTGATCCTCAGCCTGAAGTCACGAAAGCTTGTGCCTAACGCCGGCTTGTCTAATAACCTTCTTTAGTCCGTAAATTTTCATTTGCTATAAGCCGGTACCAGCGAATACGGAAATTTTATATCCCAAATTGATAGCCGGAAAAAAGTGGTCCTAATATGGCTGTTTTTGAGTATGGAGAAGTATATTTTGCTTAAAAACAGCGAAATAAGTATCCTCAGATACTCTCTCAGCTGATCTCTGGTCAAAATATTACCAATTCGCCTGAGGTTTGTAACCCTCGTACCCTCTTTCACGACACCTCATCGAAGGTTCACTTTCGTTCATCTTTTCTATTCTTACCTAATCCTTCTAACAGGACTAATCCCCTATTCCGTCAATACCTCCATGTAACCCGGGAAGCACCGTAGGGTGGTTTGCAGGTCTCACCTGGACGATACCAGCGGGGGACCTGCCCCCATCATAATTACAACATTGATCCCGATCTTTGGTCGGTCTCATTGAAGGCACACATTAACCAAACCGCCTGAGTTACCAGTAGGTTTTTATTCAATTTTGACCTTTTGATTTAAAGAATTGTTTTGATTAATTATCACATATAGATTATCCGATTTGAATTTTACAGAGATTGCATTATTAATGATCTGACTTATTATAAAACTATCCTCTTTATCAAACAAAATATCTCCTGATCCTACGCCATTAAAATCTATTGATGGATTCGATTTACTGGAATCCTGATTTATGTTTTGATTAATAGAAAAATGGGCAACTCGACTAATAGTGTCTACTAAGGTAAACTCTGTACTTATTATACAATTTATTGGTTTTAATCCCGAAACAGGAATTTGCACAGACTTATTACGAGTGAATTTATCCCCAATTTTTAATTGTTCGGCTGGAAATAATATTTGGTTTTGTGATTCTGACACTGATTTAAAAATACTTTGCTTTATAGAATCACTCAATCCATCAAGACAATTAGGTGTAGGTACAAATTTGGATTCATCGATGTAATATCCTTCAACCGATATGCCATTTAAAGGGCTTTTTTTTACAATAGTTTTATTTTGTATTCGAGTCTTGGTTTGCGCCTTAATAAATGAATACTTAATTGGAACTCTGCCCTCTATTTTTGAAGATCCTGTCTCCGCAGATTCTTCACTCACTATCAAAAAGCTATATTCCATTGGGTAAAGCGAGGCTCTATTTAGATTTTCTATTATTGACTTATCCCCTTCCAAGGAGGTGATTGTCCGAGTATAGGACTCAGTATTAAACTTATAATGCTTATTTGGCTTATAGCATATATAATAGGCTTTCTCATCTTGGGGATAAAGCTTTATTGATAACAATAGCATAAGTAAAATAAAAATCTGTCTCATTTTGAATGCTTTAAGTAGCGTTGCAACTTGCTGCCAACGGCAGTTTATCTAATAACCTTCTTTAGTCCGTAAATTTTCATTTGCGTTAAGCCGGTGCCAGCGAATACGGAAATTTTATATCCCAAATTGACAGCCGGGAAAAAGTGGTCCTAATATGGCTGTTTTTGAGTATGGAAAAGTATATTTTGTCAAAAACAGCGAAATAAGTATCCTCAGATACTCTCTC
>JANXXP010000157.1 GCA_025350595.1 Bacteroidota bacterium | reverse complement strand
TACTTAAGGATTATAAGTTGATAGATAATCAGACTCCTTCGACAGTGGTACTTTCCGATCCTTCTTATGATAACGGACATGGAGAGAGGATATTTATAAACTCAATCGCAGCTGCATGGGATTATCGGCCTGATGAGCTGGATGATGACTTTTTTAATTCGGATATTGTTGTTTTTGGAGGTACTGCTCTTGTCCCTCAGATTCACGACCAGTTGACGACTCTTTTAAAAAAGGCTAAATCAAAAGGATGCATAACTATTGTAAATACTGTTTTTGATTTCAGGAATGAAAAAGCAAATCCTTCAAAAAAATGGCCTCTGGGTGAAAGTGATGAAAGTTACAAATATATCGATCTGCTCATCACTGACATGGAAGAGGCTTTCCGTCTGAGCGGAGAAAATGATCCCCGGGCCGCCATTAAGTTTTTCCGGGAAAAGAAGGTCTCCTCACTTATTATTACTAACGGCTCGAAGAATATCTCAAATTATTCTGATGGTCGTTTTTTCAAAGCGGTAGAATTAAATGAAATGCCTGTTTCACGAAAAGTCATCGATGAGTTAAAGAATGACCACGGTGGAGATACAACAGGCTGTGGTGATAATTTTGTCGGCGGAGTGATAGCATCTGTTGTAACCCAGTTGCAGAATGGAAACAAACATCCGGATATTCGTGAAGCTTGCTGCTGGGGTATTGTCTCGGGCGGTTTTGCCTGTTTTTATATGGGGGGAACATATTTTGAAGAGAATCCTGGTGAAAAAAGAGCTAAAATGGAACCATATTATAATGCTTACACAGAACAAATCACAAGTTGAAATCCGTAAAATAGTTATTTTCGGGGCAGGTAAGATTGGTCGATCTTTTATTGGCCAGTTATTTGGTTGTAGTGGTTATAAAGTTGTTTTTATCGATGTTGACCCTGTGATTGTTACACGCCTTAACCAACAGGGAAATTACCGCATTGTAATTAAAGGTGAAATAGAGGAGGAGATAATAGTCCCAAATGTAAAGGCAATTTCAGCTCTCGATAAAGATAAAGTTGTTGATGCTGTGTCAACTGCAGGAATTATGGCTGTGTCTGTTGGAAAAAACGCACTGGAAAAGGTAATTCCTGTTATTGCTGCAGGACTGATACAGAGATTTACCAATAATCCCGGGATCCCGCTGGATATCATAATTGCTGAGAATATGCGGTCATCGGCCTCTTTTGTAAGAACGATTTTAAAGAAGAATCTTCCATCAGGTTTTCCTGTTGAGACCATGGTTGGCCTTATCGAAACCAGTATAGGCAAAATGGTACCCATAATGCCATTGGCTGAATTGGAAAATGATCCGCTTGTAATATTTGCCGAACCATATAATACTCTTATCCTCGATGGGAAAGGCTTTAAATCAACAATTCCGTCTGTTAAAGGGTTGGCTCCAAAAAACAATATAAAAGCCTGGGTTGACTGCAAAGCTTTTATACATAACCTGGGGCATGCGACCGCTGCCTATTACGGGTATTCTCTGCACCCTGATGCAGTGTATATGTACGAGTTACTCGACGATAGCGATGTTTTTCGTTTTACAAGAGCTGTAATGATTCAATCATCAGAAATTCTGAGAACTGCTTATTCCGATGATTTTACTGCTGCAGATCTTAATGATCATATTGATGATTTGTTATATCGTTTCAGAAATAAAACCCTTAAGGATACAATATTCCGTGTAGGTCATGACCTGGTCAGGAAGCTTAGTACCGATGATCGCTTTATGGGCGTAATACACCTTGCAATGCAATACAGGAAGCCCTTTGATATGATACTGGAGGCAATGTCGCTTGGGTTATGTTTCAGAGCAAAAGATGAAGAGGGGAATATGTTCCCTTCCGATATCGTTTTTTTGGGAGCACTTTCAATAGAATTTGAATCAACGCTTATAAATGATTTAGCCCTTGATCCGATCGCGGATTACTTTATAATTGAAGAGCTAAAAAAACGTTACAAATTGCCTGGTCAGGGTTTTAAAGTCCGATTTAATAATGGTTAGAGTTATCATAAAGTTTAAATATATATTATGAGAAAGATACCTTTTGGAATTTTAGTTTTAATAATTTCAATGTTATTTTCATGCCGGCAAAAGCATGATATTAAACAATCTGATCTTATGAAGGGAGAAATAGCAAAAACTGATTCGGTGGTAAAAATGGAAAACAAGACTATTTTACTTCTCATCAATTTAAACGGAGGCTCATATTTTGATTTCCACCTGAAAGAGCTGCCAATAAATCCTATAAACTGGCGGGCAACGAAGGCTGAGGAACGAATGTTCATGGGGCATTTCTTATGTTTTGATCGCTGGGGACCACCATCCACTGCTGAAAAAGCTAACGGATTCCGTCATCACGGAGAAGTTAGCACTGAATCATGGAAACTTCTCTCAGCTCCACGGATAATTGGCGGTAGCTCGACCAGCTCTATGATGTGCACATTGCCAATGGCAGGGTTGCAACTGACACGTAAAGTGGAATTGTCTGCCGATGAACCCGTTTTCTATGTAACAGAAGAGATAAAGAATCTTAATAAAAATGGACGGATTTTTAATATTGTTCAGCACGTATCAT
>JANXXP010000147.1 GCA_025350595.1 Bacteroidota bacterium | reverse complement strand
AGTAGTTATATATCATTTAAATCAGAAATATCCGTCCGGATATCCGGTGAGGAAGATTGAGCGAGGCCATTGAATGCAAAAGAATTCGTTAACTTTTAATAAGAACCCGAGGAGAGCTATGAATCCTAATTTCAAAAGAAACCATTCTACAAAAAATAAACTGAGGGAAAATTTAAAAAACTGATAATCTCGCAGTAGTTTATCACTTTTAACAATTCTCAGACACCCAATTGTGTGCAAACTCGAGCCGGCTTATACAAGTCACACATTCATGCTGCCGCATCAAAACAACTACAATTCATTTCAGTCGACTTCGATGTTTGAGAAAATAAACTATTGGCATAAGCAAGAGCGGGAGGATCGGTCATGCTTCCTGATAGAAGGCCGCATATTTCGAGGTAGTTTCGTTTCATGATATAACGTGCGTAAAAACCAACTAACAACAATGGGAAAAGTGTTATTAAAATCCCGTATCCCATCCATATAAATCCATCACCAGTAAGAAGAGTTGGGATAAACTTCTGACCAGCCACTAATCCGACGCTTGTCAGGAAGAGAACAATCCCGATTTCACGCAGCATTAAATTAGCGCTTGGAGTAGTATATGATACCAGCGAAAATTTGTAACCATATTTGCTGATTAATATAGCAACTATAAGTGGTCCGCCTGCCAGACCAAGTTTAATCGGGTTTACAATTCCCGGAAGGTGAATTGGGATACTGCCAAGTATTACACCCAGAAGGATCCCTATAAATATCGGGACTATATTTGGTTCGTTTAAACGTTTGATTGAATTTCCCAGTTGTTCAATGACTTTTTCTAGTGATTTCTCATCACCCACAACTGTAAGTTTATCTCCCATCTGTAACTTTAAATGAGGAGTGGCAACCAGTTCGATACCTGACCGATAGATTCTGGTAATGTTGATGTTGTACCTGGTTCTAAGCCTAAGCGAGCCGAGGTCTTTACCAAAAACATCCCTGTTTGTTACCATTACACGTCTTGAAATCAGTTTACCCGATTTGGATGTTAGATCCATTTCGCTCTGAGTGCCTGTCAGACTTAAAATTTCCGGTATGGATCTTTTTTGTGTGACGACAAGAATAATGTCATTTTCATTTACAACAGTATCCGATGATGCAAGGAATAATTCTCCATTTCGTAACACACGTGATATGACAATTTCATGCTTTATCAGTTTAGATATTTCTTGTATAGTTTTACCGAAAATTTCAGGGTTATTTACAAGAATACTGATTTTTTCAGGTAATGATTCGGTGGGATGCTGCCCCTGATTAAAAAGTGATAACTCATGCTGAACATTTATAGAAAGTGTTTTCCGGATTAATCCCATTGTGAAAATAATTCCAAGAACACCAAACGGATACGCTACAGCATATCCCAAACCAATTTCAGGTATTTCAATTCCCGGAACACCTGCTGTAACCTGACTTACTGCCTGCTGTGCAGCGCCAAGTCCAGGTGTGTTGGTAACTGCCCCTGACATTACTCCAACAAGCATTGGGAGAGACATTCCTGTAATAAAATGAATAGTCAGTGTAATTGCAGCTCCAAGTATGACGATTAAAAATGCCAAAATGTTAAGTGAAAGTCCTCCTTTCCGAAATGAGGAGAAAAAGCCCGGACCAACCTGGAGCCCAATTGAAAAGACAAAAAGGATAAGACCGAAATCTTTTACAAAATCAACAACAAGATGGTTTGCTGAAAATCCAAAATGACCTAGAGCAATACCTATAAAAAGTACGAAGGTGATCCCAAGTGAAATCCCGAATATTTTGAGTTTTCCAAGAAATACACCTGCTGCAATTACTATACAATAAATAAAAATTGTGTGAGCAACTGTCTCTTTAAAAAGTAAATCAGAAATCCATTCCATAATTTGCTAACCAGATAATTAAGGCCGGTAGATTTCAATTGCTTTGTTCAGACAGTCAATAGTAAGAGGTGATGATCCAAATACTTCCCCATCCGGCGCGAGTGATTTAGGGACTTCTGTTTCAATTTTAATATGTTTTGCCTTATATGAATCGATCTCTTTTTTATAAATATGCTTTCCTGTAAAAATTGATGGGAAATAGGTCAGCATTTTATACAAAGAAACCGGATTTAATATTGTTACATCCAGATACCCATCATCAAAAGATGCTTTCGGGGCCATTAGAAAATTCGATGTATATCGGGTATTTGAAATTTCTATAAAAATATTTTTTCCTTCTTTTATTACTCCATCTGATTCAATTTTAATATTATATCTCTTAAGAAATATCATTTGATACAAGACCCCGAGTGTATATGAAAAGTTTCCGAGGAACTTAACTTTTAAGGCTATCTCCTGAACATCAGTGATAAAGCCCATTCCTAAAATGTTAATAAAATAATGATCGTCTCCATTTGTGCGGAACCGAGCAACATCTGTTCCCAATGGATTGTTTTTTGCTATTATTTCAATTGCTTTCAGGAAATCGTTAGTGCGAAGACCAAGATCTCTGGCAAACGCATTTCCAGTGCCAATAGGAATTACACCCAATGGGATTTTCTTCTGACTTTGATTTTTAAAATACCCATTTATTACTTCAAAAAGAGTTCCGTCTCCCCCAACTACTGCCAGTCCGTCATATTTTGAAAAATCAATTCCGGCAACAATTTCAATAGCATGTTTAGGATATTCTGTAAACTTTATTTCAGTCTGAATCTGCTTTTGCCTGAAAGCTGTCTCTATTTTCGGAAGAAGCTTTTTTGCTCTTCCAAATGCAGCATAAGGGTTATATATTATAAACAGTTTCTGAGTTGATCCTTCTTCTCGTATCATAATAAATATGCGAATCGTTTAAGTTTTAAATATACAATTATTGTTGGTTCATTACTATTGATGTGTTTGATTTCAATATTAAACCCCTTCGGGCTAAATACATTAAGTCAAATAAAAAAAATCAAAGAATACTTATATTTTGTTTATTATCAGCAATATGTAAACACATTTTTCAACTTAACGTATCATCAGAATAGGTTCATTCTAACTTCATATATGTATTCAATTTTGTATTTATACCACGCCCAAGCGTGGTCTTCGCGGAGTTTTCCACGCTTTGAGTGGCTTCGGCTTTTGTCTTTTGTCTTTTGTCTTTTCTTTTAGAACAAACTTCTTAACTTTACCCCGTATCGTTCCTGATTAATACTAAGTTAATGATATACGACTACATAGTAATTGGTTCGGGTTTCGGTGGCAGCGTAGCGAGTCTTCGTCTTGCCGAGAAAGGCTATAAAGTTCTTACACTGGAACAGGGAAAGCGCTATAATCCCAAAGATTTTCCAAAGTCAAACTGGAACCTGCCAAAATACCTTTGGGTCCCGGCCCTGAGATTTTTTGGATTTCAGAAGCTCTCTTTTTATTCGACTGCAAGTATTATGAGCGGTACAGGTGTTGGCGGAGGAAGTCTGGTTTATGCAAATACGCTATATGTTCCCCCTGACAGTTTTTTTAGAAATCTTTCATGGCTCAGGTTTGGTGACTGGAAAAAGATACTTGATCCATTTTACGACAAAGCTTCCTTTATGCTCGGAAGAAAAAAATATTCCAAATTGAATATTGAGGACCGTATTTTGGAGGAGGTTTCCAGAGATATGAATGCTCATGATACTTTTGAAACAGTCTATGTTGGAGTAAATATTGATGGTGTTGAAGAAGAGACAGATCCGTATTTCAATGGAATGGGACCAATGCGGAAAGGGTGTATTGAATGCGGAGGATGTATGGTTGGTTGCAGGGAAAATGCAAAAAATACCCTTGACAGAAATTATTTGTGGTTTGCTGAAAAACTTGGAGTTGAGATTCTTCCTGAGACAAAAGCAGAGAAGATAACTTTCAAGGATAGCCTGTATCAGGTTGAAACATATAATGTTACATCCTTTTTCAGGAGAAGACGAAAAGTGTTTGAAGCAAAAGGAATTATTGTCGCTGCAGGAGCTTTGGGAACACTTGAACTGCTGCTTAAACAGAAATACAAATTTGGCACTCTTCCATTGCTGTCTGATAAACTTGGTTATGAGCTGCGAACTAATGCCGAGACACTATGTGCTGTCTCCGGAGCAAAAGAAAAAATGAATAATGGACTTGCTATAACATCTGTATTTAGTCCTGATCCTTATACACATGTCGAAGTTGTAAAATATCCCGATAACTCAAATGCCATGAAATGGTTTTTCGGTTTATCGGTTCCCGGAGCAGATTCTTCTGCAAAAAGATCTGCAATGTTATTTCTGAAGACATTATTTCATCCATGGCTCTTTCTGAAAACAGTTTTCAAATTCAACTGGTCGACCAAAATGGTCATTTTCCTTGTAATGCAATCGACCGACAATGCCATGAAGATGATTTGGAAAAAAAGTCTTTTTGGAGGGAAGATGAAAATAGATAACAGCGGTAATAAACGTGTACCTGCATTTATTCCGATAGGCCAGGAGGTTATGGAGCGTTATGCAAGAAAGGTTGCCGGTGTGCCACAGAATATTCTGCTGGAGGTTTTTTTCGACAGACCAACTACAGCTCATATTCTCGGAGGTTGTATGATGTCTGAAACGGTTGAATCGGGTGTCGTTGATAAAGAACTTAAAGTGCATGGATATCCTGAATTCTATATAACTGACGGGTCTGTGATACAGGGGAATATAGGCGTTAATCCAAGTCTGACAATAACCGCAATGGCAGAGTATTGCATGAGCACGATTCCATCAAAGGAGGGGTCGGATGTTAAAGATATTTCTAAAAAATTAATGCTTCTTGAAGAGGTATGGAAAAAGAAGAAATCAGTTTAATCATTGAAGAACAGCGAAAATTTTTTGCCACAGGTAAAACTTTTGATGTTGACTACAGACTTACAACCCTTAAGAAATTACGTTCGCTTATAATTCAGCATGAGCAGGAAATAGTAGATGCCTTATGGAAAGATTTTCACAAACCTGAATTTGAGGTTATTGCCACAGAATCGAGATTTGTAATAAAAGAACTCAACTATTCTATAAGCAATCTTAGGAGCTGGTCAAAGAAACGGAGGGTGAGGACTCCGATAGTTCATTTCCTTTCTCACAGCTATGTTCTTCCTCAGCCTTATGGACAGGTTCTTGTTCTATCTCCATGGAATTTCCCGTTTCAGCTGGCATTTATGCCATTGGTAGGTGCACTGGCTGCTGGCAATTGCGTAATACTTAAGGTTTCAAAACAAGTCCCTCAAACAGCCAAAGTGATGGAAAAGATCCTCAGCAACTTTCCTCAGGAACTGGTTGCAATTATCGATGGGGATCATACTACCAACGATTTTCTTCTTGACCAGAAGTTCGGCTATATCTTTTTTACCGGCAGTCCCCGGGTTGGAAAATATGTGATGCATAAAGCAGCTGAGAATCTGACTCCAGTCTCACTCGAACTTGGAGGGAAGAATCCATGCGTCATAGCGGCAGATGCCCGTCTCGACTACGCTGCTAAAAGAATTGCCTGGGGTAAATTCATTAATTGCGGACAAACCTGTGTCAGTCCCGATTATGTGTTGATTGATAAAAAGGTAAAGGATCAGTTCCTCGAGCTTATTACAAAGGAAATCACTAAGTTTTATGGTGACAATCCTGAAACGAGTAATAATTTTGCCCGTGTCATAACTTCTGATAGTGTTAATAGACTTGCTGGCTTAATGAAGAGCGGTCAGATCGTAGCCGGTGGGAAAACCGATCCTGAAACAAGGTATGTTGCTCCTACAATAATAAAGGATGTCAGGCTGGGTGACGCAATAATGGGAGAAGAGATCTTTGGTCCGGTACTTCCGGTTATAGACTTTGAGAATTTCGAAGAGATATATGGTATCATTGAACAGAACCCGAAGCCTTTAGCAACCTATATTTTTTCAGGGAATAAAAAACTTATCAGAGAATTTCTGAGAAAGACGCAATCCGGGAGCAGCTGTGTTAACGAGACCGTCATGCAAATTGCTTCACCATATCTTCCCTACGGTGGTATAGGATCTAGCGGAATAGGCAGATATCATGGCCGAAAGTCTTTTGAAACATTTTCAAATATGCGGTCAGTGCTGGTAAAATCGAATCTGCTGGATATCTGGTTAAGATATCCGCCTTATTCAAGGTTCAAGACGAAAATTGTGAGCTGGTTGATGAGATAAAAGAATGCAGGTTGCATGGTGCAAGTTGCAGGTTACAAGGTGCAAGAAGAAAAAATTCATGGTGTTTTAACAATTGAATTTTTAAAATGAATAAGTTGATAATAGGATTTTCGAGAGCAACAAGTGAAGTAAGGTATCAATTATATGTTGATTGGTTAAAGAGCATTGATCCCTCTTTTGAGCATATTAATTTCTATGGGTGTACTATAACGGAAGCATTGGAATTATTAGAAAAATGCTCCGGGTTTGTTCTTACAGGCGGACCCGATATTCATCCTTCATATTATAATAAACCTGATGAAGTTCAAAAATGTGAGATCGATTCATATCGCGATACTCTTGAGTTTCAGCTTATTAAAAAAGCGCTTGAAATGAAACTTCCGGTATTGGCTATTTGTCGTGGTGAACAAATACTGAATATAAGTCAGGGTGGCGATTTGATAGTTGATATTGAAAGTGACTATGATACTACAATTAACCATAAATCAGAAAATGATCAGTCAAATTATCATAGAATATCTATTGACGATTCCAGTGAACTTTATAAAATTAGTCAACTGACTTCTTCTGAAATTGTTACTTCCCATCATCAGGCAGTAAAAACACTGGCATCCTGCTTTAAACCTGTCGCATTTGCTGATGATAAGCTAATTGAAGCTTATGAATGGAAAAATCCTGAAGGAAAAGGATACTTATGTGCGGTTCAGTGGCATCCCGAAAAAGGAGACTACAATAACTTCTTAAGCAATGTAATAGGTAGAGAATTTTTAAGAAAAGTCATTTTATTTTCTAATAAAGAAAAATGAGCAATATTGCCATTCCATTTCAGACCATAGATTGGTCAGTGATTCCAAAAACAGAACATAAAGGAGAATCCGGTACTGCATTCTGGCAGACAATTCAATTTCCGGGACTGCGAAT
>JANXXP010000109.1 GCA_025350595.1 Bacteroidota bacterium | reverse complement strand
AAAAAATCAATATTTCTAATATTCGGTTTGATCATCCTGGCTGGTTTTAGCCAGTCATGTACCAAACTTGATGAAAAACTTTACGGTGAGGTAACTCCCAACAATTTCTTCAAGACAGAACAGGAATTTATTTCCGCTCTTGGGGCTGCGTATACACAATTCGGTGGTTTTGCTGCTGGTGACCCTCAGTCACTACAGGAAATGACAACTGATGAGTTAACTGCTCCTACAAGAGGACAGGACTGGGATGATGGTGGTAACTGGAGAAGACTTCACTTACACTCATGGACAAAAGAAGATGGTGTTATGAGCGGTGCATGGAACTTCGGTTTCAACGGCGTAAACACTGCAAACAGACTTATTTATCAGTTCCAATCTCTCGTTACAAGTGGTCAGGTAAAACAGGACGTTGCTGATGCTTACGTTGCAGAACTTCAGACAGTAAGAGGTTTTTTCTACTGGCAGTTAATTGATGAGTATGGTAATGTTCCGCTGGTAACCGATTTTGCTAAAGCAGAAGCTACTCCTAAGACAAATACCAGATTAGAAGTATACAATTTTACAATTACCGATCTGGAAGCAGCGGTTCCAAAGTTATCAAAAGCTGTAGATGGAACCACTTACGCACGTATGAATTATTATGGAGGTCAGACTCTGCTCGCAAAACTTTATCTGAATGCGAAAGTTTATTCAGGTACTGCACAGTATGACAAAGTAATTGCTGCTTGCGATGAAGTTATCAACTCAGGAAAATATACTCTTGAGAGCAATTTCTTTGCAAACTTCAATGTTAACAATTCAGCATCCAAAGAATTTATATTTGCAATTCCGTATGATAAGGTGTTCTTTACAGGATTTAACCTGATTATGCAGACATTGAGTTATCTTAATCAGCAAACATACAACCTGGCCGCACAGCCATGGAATGGTTTCTGCTCTCTGGAAGAATTTTATAACTCATTTGATAATGCTGATATCAGAAAAGGAGAACCGGGTACACTTACCTCACCTTCCCTGAAACGCGGTACATTCCTCGCCGGATATCAGTACAGCAGCACAGGTCAGATTTTACTTGATGACGGAGTAGAAGTTGCAAATCCCAGCCGTCTTCCGGTTGCCTTCCCCGGTGACCCTGATGGAAAGAAATTTAACTTTGGTAGCATCGGTTCAGGTCAGCCTCAGATCAATGAATTGGGACCACAGGCGCTGCGTCAGGCTGGCGTAAGAGTTGGCAAGTGGGAATTTGAAATGGGTGCTTTGCCAGATATGAGCAATGACTATGCAGTATTTCGTTATGCTGATGTACTACTTATGAAAGCAGAAGCACTATGGCGCAAGAGCAATAATCCCACAGATCCTGCTGCATTGGCCCTTGTTAATCAGATCAGAGTCCGTGCAGGTGTTCCTGCCATAACTACACTTAATGGCAAACTTAGCTTTGACCTTGCAGGTGCAACTGTTGCAGGTGGTGAATTATTCAACGAACTGGGACGTGAGCTAGCTTTTGAAAAGCAGAGACGTCAGTCTATGATCCGTTGGGGAGTTTACACTGACATCAACAAATGGGTTCTTCCTCATTATAATGTTGGCGATATAGTTGTCAGCGATCCTAAAACTCTATTGTTCCCCGTACATAAGGATAAACTGGCTGCTAACCCAAATCTGATTCAAAACCCGGGTTACTAGTAATATTATATAACAATCTACTTTAAAAGAGCAGGCAATTATTATATTTGCCTGCTCTTTTTCTATTTAAGAGATCATTTTTTCAATATCATTAATCTATTTTTTTTAATAACTAAATGATTGCATATAATTTATTTTATCACCCCCTTCCCTCCCGATCGCTATCGGGACTTCCCCCACAGGGAAAGGAGCAAAACAAATCATCCCGTATGGCGGGACAGGAAAGGGGTATAAGTGATAGCAAATTGTTTAGAGGCTTGCGTAAAAGCATGAATTATTTAAAAAACAGAGTTTCATTCACCAAGATATTGGTGATGATATCCATAATGATGATTTCATGCAAATCAAGCCATACCAATTCAGATCAGAGACCTTTATTCTCCCTTCTCGATGAAAATCAAACTCATATTGGTTTCATAAATAAGCTGGAGTATACCGAAGAATACAATACCTATACTTACAGAAATTTTTATAATGGTGCAGGTGTTGGCATTGGCGACTTTAACAATGATGGATTGCCAGATATATATTTCTGTGGGAACCTGGTTGGAAATAAACTTTATTTAAATAAGGGCAATTTTGTTTTTGAAGATGTTACACAACGTGCAGGAGTGGCTTGTATTGGCTCCTGGTCAACCGGAGTAAGTATTGCCGATGTAAACGGAGACGGATGGTTAGATATTTATGTATGTAAATCAGGAGATCCAAAAGGTGCAAACAGACACAATGAGTTATTTATAAATAATGGAGATCTTACATTTACAGAAAGGTCAGCCGGGTACGGTCTTGACGTTCTCGGACTATCAGCCCATGCTTCATTTTTTGATTATGACAGGGATGGAGATCTTGATTGTTATCTTCTTAACAATTCATTTCAGTCAGTCACAGAATTTGACATAAAAAAAGGACAACGTGAGATTCGCGATACTCTTGGAGGAAATAAATTATACAGGAACGACAACGGACATTTTGTGGATGTAAGCAGGGAAGCCGGTATATACGGAAGTAAGATTGGCTTTGGTCTTGGTGTAAGCGTAAGTGACGTAAACCGGGATGGCTGGCCCGATATCTATGTGGCAAATGATTTTTTTGAACGCGATTACCTCTACATCAACAATAGGGACGGTACTTTTACAGAATCACTCGAGAACCAGTTGCGGGAAATTAGTCTGGGTGCCATGGGCGCTGATATTGCTGATATCAATAATGACGCTTACCCCGATATTTTTGTAACGGAGATGACCCCGGAAGGGAACTCACGTCTCAAAACAAAAGCACTTTTTGAAAGCTGGGACAGATATCAGATGAAGGTGAAGAACGGTTATTATAACCAATTCCCCAGAAATGTCCTCCAGCTTAATAATAAAAATGGCTCCTTCAGCGAAATTGGGCGCCTTAGTGGGGTGAGTTCAACCGACTGGAGCTGGGGAGCTCTTATTATGGATATGGATAATGATGGATGGAAAGATATCTTTGTCGCAAATGGCATCTATAAGGATTTACTCGATCGCGATTACCTTGAAATCTATTCAGATCCGTCGGTTATGAGATCAATGATAAAAACCGGGGAGAAAGCTATCCTGAAGATGATCGATATGATACCTACTGTAAAGGTACCGAACTATGCCTTTCACAATAATGGGGATCTTACATTTACAAATCAATCAGCTTTATGGGGACTGAATACTCCTTCTTTTTCAAATGGAGCTGCTTATGGAGATCTTGATAACGATGGTGACCTGGATCTGGTTGTAAACAATGTGAATATGCCACCGTTTATTTACAGGAATGAGTCGAACAGCAAAACCATGACAAATTTTCTTATACTCAGATTAAACGGGACTGGTAAAAATACAGCAGCAATCGGCGCTGGCGTTACACTTTACTACGACGGTAAAATTAATTTTCAGGAACTCATACCCAACCGTGGCTTTCAGTCAAGTGTCGATAACCGTCTTCATTTCGGGTTAGGAGCTTCAACACATATCGATTCCCTTGCAGTTAACTGGCCTGATGGCATGTATTCAGTTGTACGAGAAGTGGCAATAAATCAATTTCTTACATTGGATCAGAAAAATGCCGGAAAGAAGACTAAAATAATTCCTGAAAAGACAAATTCACCGGTTTTCAGGATAACAGAACTGATCAAAGGACCTGATTTTACACATAAAGAGACAGATTTTGTTGATTTTGAACGTGACAGGCTATTGTTTAATTCATTAACAAATGAAGGTCCTCATATGGCAATAGGTGATGTAAATCACGACGGTCTGGACGATCTGTTTATATGTAATGGTAAAGGAAGTCCCGCGGCTCTATACATTCAGGACAAGGAGGGGCATTTCCGGAAGATGAATGAAAAAGCCTTCGAAGAAGATAAAATTTCTGAGGATACTGACTGTGCATTTTTTGATGCTGATGGCGACGGA
The DNA here is from genome assembly GCA_025350595.1 of Bacteroidota bacterium. Taxonomy (GTDB): domain Bacteria; phylum Bacteroidota; class Bacteroidia; order Bacteroidales; family VadinHA17; genus LD21. The sequence continues at coordinate 5,840 of JANXXP010000109.1, read as the reverse complement.
AATCTTGATTTGTATGTTGCCAGTGGCGGCAATGAGTTTTCATCCAGTTCATCAGCGTTGAACGATCGTTTGTATTTTAATGACGGGAAAGGCATTTTTACAAAATCTTCTCAGATCTTGCCTTCCGGAAAATATGAGAGTACTTCCTGTGTTAAACCGGCTGATTTTGACAAGGATGGTGATATTGACCTTTTTGTGGGAATCCGGTTGATACCATTCTCATACGGATTGCCTGCAAACGGCTATCTGCTTGAAAATGACGGCCATGGCAATTTTACTGATGTAACAGCAAAAAGAGCGCCCGGTCTGACTAAAATTGGCATGATAACTGATATGGTGTGGGCCGATGTGGATAATGACGGAGACCTTGATATGGTGATTGTCGGCGATTGGATGCCTGTAAAGATATTTATCAATAATAATGGTATATTCAGTGATGAATCTGCGAGTTTTGGATTATCAGGTACGGAAGGCTGGTGGCATACAATTGTTGCAAAAGATCTGAACGGAGACGGAAATATCGACTTTGTGCTGGGCAATCATGGATTGAATTCGTTCTTCAAAGCGTCTGATAAAAAGCCTGTTACAATGTACATAAATGATTTTGATCTGAACGGAAGTATTGAACAGATCATCTGTACATTTAACGGTGATACACTATTTCCCCTAGTTAAAAGAGATGACCTGGTGAAACAAATACCATCTCTTGAAAAAAAATATTCAAAGTATGCTGATTACAGGAATCAGCGTATGGAAGATATTTTTCCACCTGATATACTGGAGAGGTCGGTTAAATTGACTGCAAGAATGATGGAGAGTTGTATGATGATAAACACCGGGAAGGGATCATTTAATATCACTCCACTCCCTTTGGAGGCACAGTTCTCACCTGTTTATGCAATTGCCGCTGATGATTTCGATCATGATGGGATCTGTGATATTATTGTTGGCGGAAATCAGCAAAGAGCCAAACCTGAGACCGGGATTTATGATGCCAGCTATGGCCTTTTAATAAGAAGAGACTCGAGTGGGATATGGAAACCTGTTTCACCATATATTTCAGGATTGTCAATAAAAGGCGAAATTCGTGATTTTAAAACTCTTAATATTAATGGACAAAAAATATTTATAGTTGCACGAAATAATAATAAGTTACAATTTTACAAATATTAAAGATATAATATGAAGACAAGATTTATAGTTTTTTTAACTGCAATTATATTTGCAGGTATTCTTTCAGGATGTACACCTAAAGCAAAATACGACAGAATGGTGAAACGTGAACTGGCAAGCGGTATTAGAAATGACTCAATATTTATGGGTTTATACCTGGGAATGCCCGAAAAGGATTTCTACACCCGTTGCTGGATCCTAAACGGAAAAGGCTTAATCAGGCAAAGTCCTCGTAACATGTCAGTTGAATATGAGATGAAAAACGAATTTAAATCAAAGGCAACGATGGACTTTTATCCGGAATTTGTTAAAGGCAAAATATATGAGATACCCGTACGGTTCATCTATAACGGATGGGCACCATGGAATAAAAAACTATCATCAGATAGTCTCCAGATTGAAGTTGTAAACTGGTTTAAAAAATTGTATGGAGATAACTTTATAGATGTAAAACACCCCGTAAGAGGTGATGCTTATGTAATGGTAAATGGCAATAGGAGAATTTCTATTTTTAAAGAAAATGAAATGTATGTCTGGGCTGTTTATACCGACCTCCTTGTGAAAAAGAATGTAACAGATTCCACTTCTAAAATAGGGGAAATTCAGAAAGAGATATCTAAAAAGCTAGAGAAATAGAATGATCCGGAATTCTCAATCAAAGCTACCCCCTAAATCCCCTTCTTCGACAGGCTCAGAACAGGCGACTAATTGTGGTTTTCAGCCCCCGGGGAAACTGTCCAAATGTGTGGTTTGGGGGTCGAAAATGTCTAAATCGGGGGTTGGGGGGTTGAAATTAATATGTTTCATATTTCTTTTCTTCATAGCTTCCTGTACAAAAAAGACTGGAGATCATTTGTTTACACTCATGCCTGCATCCATTACACATGCTGATTTCAGTAATGACCTTGATTATGAAAGACAGTTGAAGGAGAAGTTCAATATTTACAAATTCCGTAATTTTTATAATGGAGGAGGTGTAGCTCTTGGTGATATAAATAATGATGGACTTCTGGATATATTTATGACGTCCAACATGCGGACCAATAAGCTTTATCTGAATAAGGGAAATTTTGAATTTGAGGATATCTCATCTAAAGCCGGCATTGAAGGAAAAGGATGGTCCACAGGCGTAAGTTTTGCAGATGTAAATGGAGATGGACTTACAGATATTTATGTATGCAAATCGGGAAATTTAACCGGCGATGAAAACCGTAATGAATTATTTATTAATAATGGTGATCTGACATTCACCGAAAGAGCTAAGGAATATGGCATTGACGAACCGGGGAATTCTACTCAGGGTGTGTTCTTTGACTATGATAAAGATGGTGACCTTGACTTATATCTTCTGAAAAACTTCCCTAAGGCTATCGGAAGTTTTAATCTGAAGGAGAATCAGCGTGCGGTGAGGGATTCTCTAGGCGGTCATAAGCTTTTCAGAAATAACGGAAATAAATTTACTGATGTCAGTGCAAAAGCCGGCATTTATGGCAGCAGGATAGCTTTCGGACTGGGTGTGACTGTGGGAGATATTAACCAGGATGGCTGGTTGGATATCTATGTGTCAAATGATTTCTTCGAGCGTGATTATATTTATTTAAATAATCATGACGGAACATTCAGGGAGACACTGACTGATATGATGGGATCAGTTTCTGCTGCATCCATGGGGGGCGACATGGCAGATATAAATAATGATCACTTTCCGGAGATTTTTACCACTGATATGGTTCCTGAGCATAACGACCGTCTGAAAACAAAAACAACATTCGACAGTTGGGAAAGCTATAAATCAAATGTTGATAACGGATATCATCATCAGTTCACACGAAATATGCTACAGTTGAATAACACAGATGGGACATTCAGCGAAATTGGCAGACTGGCAGGGGTTTATGCAACCGACTGGTCGTGGGGTTCCCTGATGACTGATCTTGATAATGACGGACTGAAAGATATTTTTGTTGCAAACGGTATATATAAGGACCTGACCGATCAGGACTATATTCAGTTTTTCACCAACCGCGATATGGTGATGTCAATTATATCAGGTAAGGATGTAAATTACAGAAAACTTATTGATGCTATTCCATCGGTAAAAATTCCCAGTTATGCCTTTAAAAATTTGGGAAATTATAAATTTAAGAATATGGCGTCTGAATGGGGACTCGCTACTCCTGGTTTTTCAAACGGATCCGCTTACGGCGATCTGGATAATGATGGGGATCTTGATCTTGTGGTAAATAACGTCAACATGCCGATGTATATCTATCGCAATGAATCAAATACACATTTTCCTGACAATCACTATCTGAAAGTAATTCTAAAGGGTGAAGGTGGAAATACAGATGCAATAGGCGCAAAAGTAACCGCAATACATAATGGTAAATTTGTTTATATCGAGCAAATGCCGATGCGCGGATATTTATCTACTGTCGATCCTCGTCCTAATCTGGGACTTGGTCCATTAACTGTTGTTGATTCACTTATCGTAGAATGGCCTGACAGCAGAACAACATTAATGACCGATGTTAAGACAAATCAGATTCTGACACTCTATCAGAAGGATGCCAGATCAATGACAATCCGCCTCACAGACCTGGGAATTTCAAAAAATGAATATTTTGAAGATATAACAAAGGAAAACAAGATAAATTTTGTTCATAAAGAAAATGATTTCAATGATTTCGAAAGAGATCCCCTGCTTTATCAGATGATGTCAACAGAGGGACCGCGAATGTGCAAGGGGGATGTTAACGGAGATGGTCTTGAAGACATTTACATCTGTGGCGCCAAAGGTCAGGCCGGTACATTGATGATACAACATAAAAATGGAACCTTTGAATCAGTGCAAAAAGATTTATTTGAAAAGGATAAAATATCTGAAGAGACTGACTGCGCAATGTTTGATGCCGACAACGATGGGGACCTTGATCTTTATGTTGCATGTGGCGGCAATGAATTTCCCGAGAGCTCTTCTGCATTAAGTAACCGCTTGTATATAAATGACGGAAATGGGCATTTTGTAAAATCCGATCAGATTTTGCCTGCCGGAAAATATGAAAGCACTTCGTGTGTACGTCCTGCTGATTTCGATAAAGACGGCGTGATGGAATTATTTGTCGGTATCCGGCTTAAACCATTTGCTTATGGGGTGCCTGTTAACGGATATTTACTGGAAAATGATGGCAAAGGAAAGTTTACTGATGTTACATCTCAGATTGCTCCCGAATTGAAAAACATAGGTATGATACGTGATATGCTGTGGGAAGATGTAGACGGAGACGGAGATCTGGATATGATAATTGCAGGTGACTGGATGCCTCTGAAGATATTTATTAATGAAAATGGAAAGTTTAAAGAAAAGAAGGATGCTTTTGGTCCGGAAAAAACAAATGGCTGGTGGAATTGTCTGGCAGCCGGAGATTTTAATGGTGATGGTTATGTGGATTTTATAGCAGGAAATCACGGGATGAACTCGAGATTTAAGTCAACACAGGAAAAACCTGTTTCTATGTATGTAGGTGATTTTGACCTCAATGGAACAATAGAGCAGATCATTTGTGCGTATGATGGAGATAAATCTTATCCTCTTGCTTTAAAACATGATCTTATAAGGCAGATACCTGAGCTGGCAAAGAAATATCCTACATATGAATCATATAAAAATCAGCAAATTACAGATATCTTTACTCCGGAACAGTTGAAAAATGCAATCCTTTTGGATGCTTACCAAATGGAAACTTCCATTTTTATAAATGATGGAAAAGGAAATTTCAGGAGGGAACCCCTGCCTGTAGAGGCACAGTTTTCACCAGTATACAGCACGGTGGTCGGAGATTATAATGGAGATGGGAAGCAGGATATACTGCTCGGGGGTAATCTCTACAATGTAAAACCCGAATTCGGACGTTACGATGCCAGCTATGGAGCAATGTTATCGGGTAACGGACACGGTGGTTTTACTTATATTCCACCCAAAATCTCAGGATTTCATCTCAATGGTGAGGTAAGAGATATAAAAGAGGTTAAAACGCTGAAAGGTAACATCATTGTAGTAGCTCGAAGCAACGACACTTTACAGGTATTTAAAGTTAAAGGCCGGTGAGGCTATCATATGAAAGACTCTTCATTTATTTTTCTTTTGTCCTTATTGGTCTTTTCCTGTAAACCTGAGGAAAAAATAGAAGAACCATTGTTTTCACTACTCCCCTCCTCCTCTACCCATATAGAATTCAAAAACCAGTTAACTGAAAATGAACAATCGAATATCATTGAATATCTGTATTTTAATAATGGAGCAGGGGTGGCTGCCGGTGATATAAATAACGATGGTCTCATAGATCTGTATTTCACTTCCAATCAGAATCCGAATAAATTATACATCAACAGGGGAAATTTTGTATTTGATGATATTACAGATGCGGCCGGAGTTGCAGGTACAGGAGACTGGAAAACGGGGGTCACCATGGCAGATGTAAACGGAGACGGATTGCTGGATATATATGTTTGCCAGGTCGGAAAATATAAGAGTTTAAAAGGAAAAAACCAGCTATTTATAAACCAGGGAAACCTGACATTCAAAGAGGAAGCTCATGAATATGGTCTCGATTTCCAGGGATTCTCAACCCAGGCTGCATTTTTTGACTATGATCATGACGGTGACC
>JANXXP010000082.1 GCA_025350595.1 Bacteroidota bacterium | reverse complement strand
TTGGACAGCTTGATTCTGCAGCTCTTTTTCTCGGCGATTCATATCCGGCTGATGGTCATATAACCAAAGGGGCTGCATTGGCCTTTAAAGCCAGGGTATTGCTATATGCTGCAAGTGATCTGCACAATCCTGCAAAAAACGGTGTCGTAACTGCCGGGTACTCAAATCCTGAATTCCTTGGTTACACTGGTGGTGACGCCGCATCACGCTGGACTGCAGCTAAAAATGCTGCCAAAGCTGTTGTAGATCTTAACAAATACAGTCTGTACAAGGCAACTCCTGCTGCTAGTGATTCTGTGGCTTTGAATTTTGTTGAGCTTTTTACTTCAAAAGGTACAAATGAAGACATCCTCCTTCAGTTCTTTACTCCAAAAACTGATGAAGACTGGGATGGATATAATCCTGCGTTATACTGCGGTCCTAACGGCTACCATAACTGGGGCAACAATACTCCGCTCGGAGACCTTGTCGATGATTATGAAATGAGAGACGGAACCAAATTTGACTGGGGTAATCCTACTCACAAGGCCAATCCCTATGCTAAGCGTGAAGCCCGTTTTTATGCCAGTGTTCTTTACGAAGGTGTACAATGGAGAAAACGTCCTTCTGATGCACTGATAATCGATCCATTCAGCAAAATTCAGGTTGGTTACGTTTATAATCCCGCAAATGCTATGATAAGGGCTGGTCTGGATACACGCTCAGGTCCGATTGAAGACTGGAATGGGGGTAAAACAGGTTACTATCTGAGGAAATATGTTGATCCTTCTGTTGACCCACAGTATGTAAAGCAGGATGTTCCTTTCAAACACCTGAGATATGGTGAGGTTTTGTTAAACTATGCAGAAGCTTGTATCGAACTTGGACAGGATGCAGAAGCACGTACTTATATCAATATGATTCGTACACGTGCCGGACAACCTAACCTGCCAGGTACATTAACAGGCGATGCATTACGCCAGGTATATCGCCATGAACGTCGTATTGAGTTGGCATTTGAGGATCATCGTTTCTGGGATGTACGCCGCTGGTTGATCGGAGCAGTCGCCTATAAGCAGACATCTTCTGTAGATGTTCGTTATAATACTACAGAAACAACAGTTCCGTCATACAGAAAAGCTGATGGTTCTACATATGGGGTACCGATTTACACTAGAAAAGACACTCCTGGAGATTCAAGGGCCTTTGATAAGAAAATCTATTTCTTCCCGATTATGCGTGATGAGATGAACAAAAATACCAAGCTTGTTCAGAATCCTGGGTACTAATAATTAATAATATTCTATAAATGGCAGGTAAAAGCGAATTAGCTTTGCCTGCCATTTTCTTTTAAGGATTCCCTTAACACAGGAAGCTGTAAAATATTATTTGTATATTTATGATGAATAAATCTTAACCCAGAGGCTAACAAATGAAAAACAGAATTTTTGCTGCGATTTTTTTTGCAATAATTTGCTGCATGGTGAACCATAGCTGCATTCTTAAAACAGAGAAAAAAATCAATGAACCGGTTTTTTGTAAAGAAGGTCGTTCAGAGATACTCTTTGATGCCGGATGGCGTTTTTACCGGGGCGATGCTGCAGGCGCTGAAATGGAGAAATTTGATGATGCAGCATGGCGGATGTTGGATCTCCCGCATGACTGGAGCATCGAAGATCTGCCGGGAACCATCTCTCCGTTCAACCCCGATGCAATAAGCCAGGTAAACGGCGGCTTCACTACCGGAGGAACAGGCTGGTATCGAAAATCATTCGTTATACCTGATAAAGAGAAAGCAAAGCGATTAGTGATTCAGTTCGATGGAATTTATATGAACCCCGAAATATGGATCAATGGAGTTTCGTTGGGAAGTCATCCATATGGATACACTTCGTTCTGGTTCGATATTACGGAGAATGTGAAGTTTGGAAAACCCAATATTTTGTCCATAAAGGTCAGGAACGAAGGAGTAAATAGCCGTTGGTACTCAGGATCGGGTATTTACCGGCACGTCTGGTTAAAAGTACTTGAACCTGTGCATGTGGCGCAATGGGGGACAACCATCACCACTTCTGAAGTAAATGAAAGTTCAACCGGTGTAAGTATCAAAACACTAGTGAACAATCAATCTGTTATAGCATTAAAAGTTAAGGTAATTACACGCATAATTAATTCAAAAGGCGAGGAACAGAATAAAACCGAATCGGAACAGCTTATCGATAAAGCAGGGAAATTTGAATTTGGTCAGGATATAATGATAAAAAATCCAGATCTCTGGTCAATTGAAAGTCCTGTTCTATACACCGCTATCAATGAAGTATATACAGGTGATAGATTAGTCGATAGTGTAAGTACAAAATTCGGAGTACGAACCATTCAGTTCGATGCTGTAAAAGGATTTCTTTTGAATGGGAAAATGTTGAAGCTTAAAGGCGGTTGTTTCCATCACGATCAGGGTCCTCTGGGTTCAAAATCGTACGACCGGGCAGAAGAACGCCGTGTAGAATTACTTAAAGCCAGCGGTTTTAATGCTATTCGTTGTTCTCATAATCCTCCGGCACAAGCTTTCCTTGATGCCTGCGATCGTCTTGGCATGATGGTAATTGATGAAGCTTTTGATATGTGGCAGGACCCCAAGAATCCCAACGATTACAGTTTGTACTTCGAAAAGGAGTGGCAAAAGGATGTAGAAAGTATAATATTGCGCGACAGGAATCATCCATCCATCATTTTATGGAGCATTGGAAATGAAATTCCAGGGATGAATAAACCTGAAGTTGTAAAAACTTCCCGGATGCTGGCTGATTTTGTTAGAAAAATTGATCCTTCACGACCTGTTATCGCTGCAGTGAATAATTTAAATCCTGAAAAGGATCCCTTTTTTGGTACTATGGATGTGGCCGGTTACAACTATGGATCCGGAGGAGGCCATGAACAGCATAATATATTTAATCTTGATCACCAGCGGGTTCCCTCGAGAATAATGATACAAACCGAATCGTATCCTCTCGAAGCTTTTAAGAGTTGGATGGATGTCATTGATCATCCCTGGTTGCTTGGCGATTTTGTATGGACAGCTTTCGACTATATCGGAGAAGCAAGTATAGGATGGAGAGGTTATCCTCAGGAAAAGAATTTTTTCCCATGGAATCTTGCATGGTGCGGGGATATAGATATTTGTGGATGGAAACGTCCGCAATCATATTATCGGGATGCGTTATGGAAAGACAATCAACTTTCAGTATTTATAAACCCTCCCAGGCCTTCCTTTGAACCAAATCCAAAGCGGGAATCATGGAGCAAATGGCACTGGCTGGATCATGTGGCCGATTGGAACTGGGAAGGATATGAAGACAAGCCCATTGCAGTGAATGTTTATTCCTCATGTGAAGAAGTAGAACTATTCCTGAATGAGAAATCATTCGGCAGGAAGCCGACCAACCGATCCACAAACTTTATTGCAGCGTGGAATGTACCTTATCATGCCGGTATTCTGAAGGCTGTTGGTTATCAGAAGAAAATCGGAGTAAATTCGTCCGAACTAACCACTGCCACAGAACCTGTAAGCATTAAGCTTTTTCCCGACCGGAGTCAAATCGCTGCAGATGGCCAGGATTTAAGTTATATCACTATAGAGTTGGTGGATTCCAGTGGAATTCGAAATCCTAAAGCAGAAAACTTGCTGAAATACGAAATCGATGGACCGGGAACCATTGTTGGTTTAGCCAATGCCAATCCTGTAAGCACTGAAAGTTATCAGCAACCGCAGCGAAAAGTATGGCAGGGGAGATCACTGGTTATTATTAAAGCAGAAGATCATCCTGGCGAAATTCATTTAAAAGTTACTTCCCCCGGACTTAATACCAGTGAAATAACTATTAATTCAATGGCATTTTGAAAAAAGTATTTGATTAATTTATTGAAAAAAGGGATTTGAGCTGGTAGGAAATGAAGAGTTAAAGAACCCGTTAAGAAAAGAATTATAATACATTTGTCTTAAGTTAAAAAACATTAAAAGGAGCTATTTATTTGCTTTTTTAAAAGGCATTATTTACATTTGATTACATTCCAAAACTAACTTGTACTATTTTAATTTTATCAGTAGTCATAAACCTAATCTAACATGAAAAATTCAGGTATTTCAAGACGTAACTTTCTTGGCAAAGCAGCAACAGTCGGAGTAGCAGGTGTTATGGTGCCTTCTATTATAGCCAGTTGTAGCAGGGAAACAAAGAAGGTAGTACCAATTGCAACTATGCTTGACCAGGCACCAGACGGACCGGTTATCAGGGCCGGAGTCATTGGTTGTGGTGGTCGTGGAACCGGCGCTGCAATTAACTTTCTGAGTGCTGGTCCCAATCTTCAGATTGTAGCTTTGGGCGACACATTTCAGGATCGCGTTGATTCCTGCAGAGCCGAGATTTTGAAACAAAAAAAACAGGAAGTTCCTCTCGATAAATGTTTTGTTGGCTTCGATGCCTATCAGAAAGTTATCGATGCAGGTGTCGATCTGGTTATTCTTGCCACACCTCCTTTTTTCCGCCCCGATCATCTTGCAGCTGCAATACAGGCTAAAAAACATGTTTTTGCAGAAAAACCTGTCTGTGTTGACCCCGTTGGCGCCAGATCAGTAATGGCTACTGCACAAAAAGCAAAAGGTATGGAATTATGTATTGTTACAGGTACTCAGCGTCGTCATCAGCGTGACTATGTTTCTACATGGCAGCAGGTAGCACAGGGCTCAATTGGTGAAATCACAGGCGGGAATGTTTACTGGAACGGTGGGAAACTGTGGCATCGCGACCCGAATGCTACCTGGAGCGAAATGGAATATATGATACGTAACTGGGTTAACTGGACATGGCTTTCAGGCGACCATATTGTGGAGCAGCATGTTCATAATCTCGATGTGATGAACTGGTT
>JANXXP010000073.1 GCA_025350595.1 Bacteroidota bacterium | reverse complement strand
AAATGTTTCGAGCATACTTTTGTAGCCATCATTCAATTTAATAAAAAACTTTTCTGTTTTTCGGTAAAACCAGCTGTGTTGTGCTTCGCGACGTAGCATTTTAGCAGATACCATAGGCGTTAGTGATAATGCAAGAAAAGCCGAAATGCCAACAGCTCCGGCCATAACAATTGCAAATTCTCTGAAGAGCCTTCCTGTTATACCGGAGAGAAAAACTATTGGAAAGAATACAGCAATAAGAGTAATAGTTGTTGCGATAATTGCAAAATAAATTTCTTTTGATCCTTCAAGCGCTGCTTGAATTGGAGGTAATCCGTTTTCGACTTTTACATAAATATTCTCCATGACCACAATTGCGTCATCAACCACAATCCCAATGGCAAGAACTATTGCAAGTAAAGTCAGCACATTTATTGAATATCCGGCGAGATACATTATAAAGAATGCACCTATAAGTGAGACAGGAATTACCAGAATAGGAATAAGTGTTGCACGCCAGCTTCTTAAAAAGAAGTAAATTATTATTAAAACAAGTAGAAACGCAACGTAAATTGTATCCTTAACTTCTTTTATTGAATTCCTGATGTATTGTGTATTATCAAAAGCGATTTTTACTTTAATATCTTCAGGCAGATCTTTCTTTATATATTCAAGTCTTTTGTAGACTTCATCAACAATATCAATCTGGTTTGAGCCTGGTTGAGGTATAATTACATCGCTGACCATTGGGACCCCATCCCTCTTAAGTATTCCTCTTATATCTTCTGGTCCAAGTTCAGCTCTTCCAATGTCCTTAAAACGGACTATTTTGTCGCCTGACTGTTTTAATATCAGGTCATCGAACTCTTTTGGTGTTGACATAAGTCCAAGAGTTCTTATTGTTAGTTGTGTTGTGTTTCCTTCAATACTTCCCGAAGGCAGCTCAACATTCTCTCTGGTAATGGCGTTTCTGACATCAAGAGGTGTCATTTCATAACCCGCCAATTTAACCGGATCGAGCCAGAGCCTCATAGCATATCGCTTCTGTCCAAAAATATTTACAGCACTGACCCCGGCGATAGTCTGCAACTGCTCTTTAAAAGTAAGTTCAGCTATCTCTGAAAGCTCTAAAAGAGATCTTTTGTCACTCTCAATTGTCATCTGAAGAATAGGATTGGCATCTGCGTCTGCCTTAGCAACAACTGGAGGATCGCAGTCACGCGGCAGCATCCTCATTGCCTGTGAAACTTTATCCCTTGTGTCGTTTGCAGCAGTTTCCATGTCGACAGACAGTTCGAATTCAACTGTGATATCGCTTCCTCCCTGACGGCTAACGCTTGTAAGAGAGCGGATACCCTGAATACCATTAATAGATTGTTCGAGAGGTTCCGTAATTTGAGTTTCAATAACGTCAGAATTTGCTCCCGGATATGATGTGCTTACGGATATGATAGGTGGGTCCACACTTGGGAATTCCCTTATCCCTAAGAATGTAAGCCCAACCATCCCAAAAAGAAGAATCACAATTGCAAAAACTGTAGACAGAACGGGCCTGTTTATACTTACTGAAGAAAGACTCATATTAATATCCCGTTATTAGTTATTGATGACAGTGTCAAGTACAACTGGCAAATTCTGCCTGAGCTGCATTATTCCGCTTGTAATTAATGTATCTCCGAATTGGAGACCGTGTGTTATCTGAATTTTTGATTCTGTTCTGAGCCCAGTGGTCACATCTACAGATTGTGCTTTTCTATTTTTGAAAATAAACACATTTTCACCTTCCATTTGAGGAATCAAAGCTTCCGAAGGAATTGAAATTGCATTATCTATTTTGGACATCTGCAATGTGATTGCTGCAAACCTACCTGGATTTATTTCTTCCTTTTTATTAGGATAGAGCGCTCTCAATACAATCGTTTTGGTATCCAGATCAATTTTTGGATCAACTGCATAAACAGATGCTATATAATTAGTTGTATCTCCTACAATAGAAAACGTAACAGGATAACCGATTTTTATCTCTTGAGCATATTTTTCTGAAATCGAGAACTCAATTTTTACAGGACTAATTTTTATCAGTTTTGCAATTTTTGTAGCTGATGTTGCATATGCACCTTCACTCAGATATCTTAGTCCGATTATTCCATCGAAAGGTGCACGGAGTTCAGTTTCAGAAATTCGAGCCTCAATAAGCTTAATATCTGCTGTAATAGATTGAAGTTCTGTAACTATCTGGTCATAGCTCTCCTGACTAATGGCGTCTTTTTCTAATAAAGTCTTCTGACGAAATACTATTCCCTCTGTGAGTTTCTTTTGGGCAAGAAGTTTTTGTAGTTGGGCCTGCAAAGGTCTGTCATTTATTTTAGCCAGAAGTTCTCCTTTCTTTACACGTGTTCCTTCAGTAAATTTAATACTGACAATCTTTCCTGAGGTCTCAAATGACATATCAACCTCTTCATCAGGTCTTATAGTCCCTGTAGATTTCACAAATTCGCTAAGATTTTCTGGTTTTATCACATAACCTACTACGTTAAGCACCTGTCTTCCACCCATTGATGTAGGATTGCCTTTCCCCGGACCTTTTTGATTAGGAGTCAAAATGGGTTTGATTTTTGGATACGCGATTACTCCTACTATTGTTAGAATAATCAGGATAGTTAAAACTGTTTTAAATTTCTTATTCATAAATATAATCTAAAATGTATTGACTAATTTCTTTACAACCATTCCTGATCAGCAGGCAAGTTCAAATTGGGTTTATCCTAAAGGCTTTTATATACTTTTCTCAGAAGGTGCAAAAATAGACAAATTACAGCTATTGAAAATATTCACAGACGCTAAAATATGTTAAATAATCATAAAATATTTATTTCATTTGAAGCCTGTAGCATGCTGCCTTTTACTCTTTTATCAGATTCATAATGGAATTTTAACTTAAACAGGTTATTTTTGCACTCAAATTATTAAACTGATTCCAATGATTCAACGTCTTCAATCTGTATACCTGTCTCTGACAACTCTTTTATCGCTTTTATTCCTGAATGGAAGCATTATTAATTTTATTGATAAATCAGGATCTGTTTTTAAAATTACATTTAGCTGGATCGTCAAAGAGACAGCAGGGAAGGGGTTGGAGGTGGTTGAAAAGCTTATTCCACTATCCATTGTTATTATTCTTATTCCTTTGATTTCATTAATATCGATATTCTTTTATAGAAATCGGAAAATCCAGTTAAGGTTGACATTAATAGTAATTACTTCAATTATTGGATTTATTATTTTATCAGGCTTTTATTCAATGAAGGTTATTACAGGATTTGGAGCTGAAATAGTTCCCGGATATAAAATGGTAATTCCTGTTTTGATGTTGATTTTTTCCTTCCTCGCATACAGAGGAATTAAGAAGGATGACCAGCTTGTTAAATCGTATGACAGGTTGAGATAGTTATTAGATTATCTCCAGGTTCTCCTGGTCCGTAATTTTTTCACAATAATAACATTTCAATGAAACATTTTTCTTTGAAACAACTTTAAAACGTGTTGTAACCTGTTCAAAATTAGTTATGCATTTTGGGTTCATGCATTTTGCTATACCTACAATATTATCAGGTACGACCACAACCTTTTTTTCAATAACCTCGTAATCTTTAATGATATTTAATTTGGCATCAGGTGCCACCAGTGCAATTCTGTTAATATCTTCATCTTCAAAATATACTCCTGAAATCTTTATTATAGCTTTTCTGCCAAGTTTCTTGCTTTCAAGATTTGTACCAAACGTTATCTGGTTTTCAATTGTATCTAATCCCAGAATCTGAATAACTTTAAAAAGGTTGCTTGCAGGCACATGGTCGATAACTGTTCCATTCTGAATTGCGCTGACGCTCATTTGTTTCGGTTCCTTCATTGCTATCCCTTTTTATTTAATTCCTAATAATGAACACACAATTGCCTGACGGGTGTATACTCCGTTAAGAGCTTGTTCGAAATAATAGGCCTTCGGATTATTATCAACATCCTGATGTATCTCATTTACCCGTGGGAGAGGATGCAGTATCCGCATATTAGGCTTCGTATTTTTCAACATCGAATTCCTCAGCACGTATACATTCTTTACCTTCTCGTACTCGATTGGATCAGAAAATCTTTCTTTCTGAACCCGTGTCATATAAATTATATCGGCTTTGGAAATAATATCAGTAAAATCTGAATGTTCATAATATTTGAGGCCAAGATTATCAAGATATATCTTAAACTCATCAGGCATTTTAAGCTCATCAGGTGATATGAAATTGAAAGTAGCATTCCACCTTGACATAGCCATCATTAGAGAGTGTACCGTTCTGCCATACTTAAGGTCGCCAACCATAAAGATATTAAGGTTGTCAAGTGTTCCCTGAGTTTTGCGGATTGAATATAGATCCAGCAATGTTTGAGTGGGATGCTGATTCGCTCCATCACCAGCATTTATAACAGGTACTGTTGAAATCTCACTGGCAAACCTTGCGCTGCCCTCAATAGGATGTCTCATAACTATCAGATCGCAATAGTTATTCACAGTTCTTATCGTATCGTTAAGTGTTTCCCCTTTCGAAACACTAGAACTTGAAGAATCGGAGAATCCTACAATTTTCCCTCCAAGTCGGTTTACAGCGCTTTCGAAACTTAATCGAGTGCGGGTAGATGGTTCAAAAAACAATGTTGCTATAACTTTTCCCTCAAGTAGTTTTTGGGTAGGTTGTTTTTCGAATTCTTCTGTCAGATCGAGAATCTTCAGGATCTCTTCTGTTGAAAAATCATCTATTGATACTAAGCTTCTACTATTCATTGGTTTGGCAAATTTAGGGCTAAGCGCTTAACTTATTTTCAAATTTACTCAAGAATTTTCTCAACTTCGATATGTGTTAATAATTAATTAAAAACTTTGATACTACTTATCTTTTCAATGAGTTTCAAGGAATCGGTATTTTAACCCTTCTATTCGGGAAAGTCGGTTAAGGTTTTTTTCTTTTGCTGATGCTCTGAAATTTACTCTAATCCGGCACTCAAGATCGAATAATTGATCAGCCTGACCAATGTTTTCTTCCTTAAGCACTTTCATAACGATGTTCATTGCGTCGTAAGGATATATTATTTCATAGTAGTCCTGCAAAGTGCGCTCAATAAGTTCAGCATTTTCGATTGAGTTTAAGGCAGATGACCTGTATGCATTTATTAAACCACTGACACCTAATAATGTACCTCCAAAATATCTGCTTACAACTATCAGGATATTTGTTAACTCAAAAGAATTGATTTGTCCGAGAATTGGTCTGCCTGCTGTACCGGAAGGTTCTCCGTCATCATTTATCCTCCAGATCGTTCTGTCATGGCCAATCATATATGCAAAACAATGATGCCTGGCTTCGTGGTGCTCTTTTCTGATTTTATCAATAATAGGTTTGATCTCTTCCTGATCCGAAACAGGAAACGCAAATGCCAGAAACCGGCTTCCCTTTTCTTTATAGATTCCCTGTGATGCTGATTTAATCGTTTTATAAGTATCAGATTCCATTATTATTCTGTGTTGAAAGATCTCATCTTAGTTCTACTTCGACAGATTATAGATATTATTGTTTTTCAGCTTTTTTTGCTTCGGCTCTAAAGGGTGAAAAGCTGAAAGATCAACATGTTCCCTTTAGGGATTAAGGGCAAAAACATGTCGATTTTTAATTCTGTCAAAGTAAAATTAGATTAAATACAATATTAATTAAATCTATTTTTCCAGTAAGTGATTTTACTAAAAAAGAATACATTTGTCGGTAATAGAAATTTGATATGAGTGTTTTATTAGATGAAAAGGATTTAAAGAAGCTGATACTGATTGGCGATCGTATACTTATTAAACCTAAAGTTCCTCAATCGAAAACAAGAAGCGGATTGTTTCTTCCTCCAGGTGTAAATGAAAATGAAAAGGTACTTATCGGCTATGTAGTGAAAGTTGGTCCTGGATATCCAATACCATCAATTAGTGATAGTGATGAACCCTGGAAAACCAGTTCTGATGAACCAAAATATGTTCCTCTTCAGCCAAAAGAAGGTGATCAGGCTGTTTATCTTCAAAACAGTGCAATTGAAATAGAATTTAATAAGGAAAAATTTGTCGTAGTTCCCCATTCAGCAATCCTGCTGCTTCTGAGAGATGACGGTTTATTTGAATAATAAAAAGTTTTTTTAACCGCAGAGTTCGCAAAGTCGGTGCAGAGGACACATGGTTAAAACATTGCATATCTAGCCTTTGCGATCTTTGCGGTTAATGGATTTCAACCATTTGACAACCCAAATCGTTATTCCGGATACATTTTAATTTGCCTGAATTCAGTCCTGAACTCCTCAATTTCCTTTAACCATCTTTCTTTTTCAGCTTTGATACTTTTCCTGCCTGTTAATGTTTCTCTCATCCCTGAATCACCCGATAAAATATCAAAAGGCATTAGTTTATATTCGTATTCATATGGAGGCATTTTGAAATTCAGAGAGCCTGGCTTTGATGTTTCGATTATAGCATCAAAAATTTCAAGAGCAGTTCCGACTGGTTTATATATATTTATATCCGTAATATGTATCTGAATACCATTGCATAATTCACCGCAGAACTTATGAAACGTTGGAATGAAATCATGAATACGGAATGCACATCCTTCAATCTTCCTTGAATCAAGATTCTTTTTTAGTTTGTCTGAATCAATATACGGCGCTCCGAATAGCTCAAAAGGGATTGTAGTACCCCGGCCTTCGGATAGGTTAAGTGCTTCAATAAGAACTGTCCCAGGGTAAACAATGGCAGAGTTTAATGTAGGCATATTTGGTGATGGGATAACCCAGGGAAGTCCAGTATCACTATATAACGACGACCTATTCCAGTTTTTCATCCAAACGACATTTAGATCACAATCAGGATAGTCTTTTTCTTTTATCCATACTGCCATTTCGCCAATCGTCATCCTATGGCATAACGGAATAGATGCCCCTCCGACAAAAGTAAAGTATTCCTTCTTTAGCACTGGTCCGTCAAAGGGGAGGATACCAATCGGATTAGGTCTGTCAAGTATCCAAACAGGAATTCCAGCCTCTGTGCAAGCCTCCATACAAAGTTTGATAGTCCAGATATAAGTGTACAATCTTGCT
>JANXXP010000025.1 GCA_025350595.1 Bacteroidota bacterium | reverse complement strand
GGAAGGTCAATGTATTTTTGTTGTTTCTTTTTACGCGAAGGGAAGGGCTTTCTCTTCATTTCTTCATAATGTTCCATGAGGTTGAGACGGTCCCTGACAGCATCGATATGAATAAGAGTGGATGTTTCCCGGCTTTTAATAGCTTTCTGGTTGTTTTTATATAACAATTCTGTTGATTCATTTCCTTTACTGCCAGATAATTGCTTAAGGACAACTACTTCTTCGATCTTCTGCTTTGCAAATGCAAACCATTGTTTAATTTCGGGTGACAAAACTTTCTCATTGGTTTCCAAATCCAAATCGCATGGTACATGAAGCAACGAACACGAAGGGGCTATCATCACTCTCTCCTCCCCTAACTTCGCTATGGCATTATTTATTAGCTTTAATGATTTTTCAAAATTATTCTTCCAGATGTTCCGTCCATCGACAATGCCAAGAGATAATATTTTATCTTCCGTAATTAAATTCATTATTTGCTCAAGTTGTTCAGGCGCTTTTATCAGGTCGAGATGGATTGCATCAACCGGCAAGTTTGCCGCCAGTTCCGAATTGTCGCGTAAACCTTCAAAGTAAGTGGCAACCAGAATCTTGATCTCAGGGAATTTTTCTTTAATTTGTGAATAAGCTGTCTTGAAAGTTTTTTTTTGCTTCTGTGTCAGGTCTAATGCCAGAAAGGGTTCATCGAATTGAATCCATTTTGCCCCATTAGCAATTAACATTCTCAGCATATCGAAATATACAGGAAGGAGATTTCCTAATAAATCAATCCGGTCGAAATCCGGTTCTTTTTCCTTCCCAAGCAGCAAAAAGGATACAGGTCCCAATAAAATTGGCTTTGTGATAATGCCTGATTTTTTCGCCTCAAGAAATTCGTTTATTAACTTTAAATTAGTAAGACTGAATTTTTGATTTTTATAAAATTCGGGTACTATATAGTGATAGTTCGTATCAAACCATTTCGTCATTTCCATTGCAATAATATCTGTTTCTCCTTCCTGATAACCACGTGCCATTGCAAAATACAGATCAAGTTTTGACTTATCGGAATTTTGTGCAAGACCGGTGTATCGGTCAGGAATGGCATTAACTGAAAACGCCATATCTAATACATGGTCATAAAATGAAAAGTCGTTAGAGGGAATCAAATCAATGCCCAAATTCTTTTGTAATAACCAGTTTTTTTGTTTTATCTCATCGCCGGTCAGTATTAATTGATCATAAGTGATTTTTCCTGACCAATAACCTTCAATAGCCTTTTTTATTTCTCTGTCATTTCCGATACGCGGATACCCTAAATTATGAGTTATCATCTTTAATAAATTTTAATTGCTGATTCGTAACTAATCAGTTTTTGTAAAATTAAGTGTTATTAACAATTTGTCCAACGGAATAAACATTTTTTGTCTTTATATTATTCTGTTTTGCGAAAATGAACACATATGAACAAATATTATTTTAGTGTTTGATAAGTAAGTGGTTACGTTCTTTGATATATTGGATTTCGGGATTAGTTTCGTAGTACAGACTATGGAACCATCCGATAAAATAATCATTGAAGATCTGAAGCGCATCATCATGATGCAGGCCAAGGAACTTGCTAAAATTCCTCTGTTGATTGCAAGAATCGAAGTTCTTGAACGGGAATTGGCGCGGTACACAACTCGAAAAGACAGCAACAACAGCTCCTTGCCACCGTCGAAAGATGAGAACAGGCCTTCGCGCACCAGCAGTCTCCGGGAGAAAGGTGGTCGTAAAGCAGGAGGTCAACCTGGGCATGATGGCAAGACTCTGAAGATGACAGATACGCCGGATGAGATTGTCGAACATCGTGCGTGTTTTTGTCCTGAGTGCGGGAAAGATGTGAGCAGTCAGCCTTTTGAGTTTTTTGGAAAGAGACAGGTTATTGATATCCCCTTGATTAAACAGATAGTTACCGAACACCGTGTTTACAGGTGTACCTGCACATGTGGAAAGGTTGTCGAGAGTGATTTTCCTGTCCATGTTGATAGTCCTGTCAAATATGGCAAGAGTATTGAATCTCTCATAGGTTATCTTAGCGTAAGACAATACGTTCCCTTTAAGAGGCTTCAGGAAATGCTCAGTGACATCTTTGCTGTTCAGATAAGTGAAGGGGGTCTTCATTGCTTGTTGAACCGGCTTGCATCCAGAGGTGTTGATGCCTATGAAATGATACGACAGAATGTACTTAGAAGCAGGGTTATAGGCACTGACGAAACGGGTGTTAAAATCAACGGAAAGAAACATTGGTTCTGGACATGGCAAAACGATCGGGCCACCTACATTGCTGCTTCTGACAACCGGGGCACAAAAACGATAAATGAAAACATGAGCGGAATCTCCAAAGATGCTGTCCTTGTTCATGATTGCTGGAAGGCTCATTTTCAAACCCCGGTAGGCAGCCATCAGCTTTGCACGGCTCATCTGGAACGTGAGACCAAATACCTTGAGGAGCGTTACAAAATGGACTGGCCGGTTAGATTCCGGACCCTGCTTAAAAAAGCACACAATCTTAAAAATCATCTTGCGCCCGCTCTCTATTACTACCCTAATCAACCCCGAGCTGACCTGGAAAATGAGCTGGAAAGTCTCTTGCAGGAACCTTTGGACCCAAAGCACAAAGAGATGATCACTTTCCAAAAGCGAATCATTAAACATCGAGATCATATCTTTACCTTTCTCTATCATCCGGATGTACCTCCTGATAATAATGCTTCGGAAAGAGCCATCCGAAATTTAAAGGTCAAACAAAAAATATCCGGACAGTTCAAAATATTAAGTGCTGCTGAAAACTTCGCCATCCTGAGATCCATAATCGATACCGCAATAAAAAATAAACAAAATGTGGTTGGAGCTTTAAGTGTCATCGCTGCCTATAAAAGGAACTGATTCATTCTATTCTTATTAACTTTAGGCACTCTAGACCTCCAAACTCTAGGCACTGATTAGTTACTTAAATTGTTATATATTTTAAGATTACTTATTCAATGTCGTTTAGTTAAGGGAATCTTCTGAAAGGCTTGATTTTACTGTAAATATAGTTAAAATAGTTCTTTGAAAAGTTTGTAGTTATCGGATAAATTTTTATCTTGTAGGGTATAAGGGGGTGACCTCAATTATCAACC
>JANXXP010000388.1 GCA_025350595.1 Bacteroidota bacterium | reverse complement strand
GCTCCCTTGCAATATTCCTTTATATGGGAATAGAGATCGGCATCTCGAGTTTCTTCCCGGATTATGCTGCAAAACTTGGAATTCAGGGTATTAATCCAATTGATATGCTTAAATACTATTGGGGAGGTTTAATGGTTGGCCGTATCTTAGGCATATTTATTCTGAGAAAATACAAAGCTGCTCAGATTTTGACTATCTGTGCTATTGGTGGCGCTATTCTTCTGGGAGCCTCATTTGCTCTTAGTTCCAGTGCACCAATTGTAGCTATGTGGTTGTTCCTCGCTACTGGTTTGTTCCATTCTATAATGTGGCCGGTAATTTATAATCTTGCATTGGAAGATTTAGGTCCTCATGCCAAAGTTGCTTCAGGCGTGATAGCAACTTCTGTTATTGGGGCATCAATTTTAACATTGATTATGGGTAAAATACAAGTAGTTACAGGCTCTGTAATGGCAGCAATCAGCCTGATTTTTATATACTATATATATATGATCTTCTTTGCTACCAAAGGTTCCAAAATCAGATAATAACTGATTTAAATTATGGGAGGCTATATTAAGAGCCCTTTGATAAATCCTTTGTGTTTTTTCTAAAAAAATCCCCGGTCAAAACTATCGACCAGGGATTTTTTCTATATTGAGAAATGATTTGCTATTTGTTCTTCTCAATTTCCTTCCAAATGAGAGCGCTTGCTCCAAGGATTGCTGCAGAGCTCTCTTTAAGTTCTGAAGGAAGAATTTTGACCTTATTACGGAAAACAGGCATCAGGTAACGTTCCATGCTTGCTTTTGTAGGTTTAAAAATGTAATCACCTGCGGCAGCAGCACCTCCGAAAAGAAATATTGCTTCCGGACTCAGATAATGTACTGTATCGGCTAAGGTACGTCCAAGGATTTCTCCTGTAATCTCGAATACCTCTTTGGCAATAGGGTCTCCTTTTTCAGCGGCATCAAAAACAATTTTAGATGTCATTTCGCTCATAGGGATCTTATAAAGAGGGCTCTCCGGATCATTATACTTAGCCAGGAGTTCATAAACAGTACGTTTGATACCTGTAGCAGAACAATAAGCCTCTAGATGACCACGACCACCACAACCACAAATGCGACCACCAGGCACAACAGTAACATGTCCGCATTCCCCTGCAAAACCATCTGCACCATAAACTAAGTCGCCGTTTACGATAAGTCCGCTTCCAAGACCTGTACCAATAGTCATCATCGCAAAATTTTTCATCCCCTTTCCACCGCCATATATCATCTCACCAAGAGCTGCTGCGTTTGCGTCGTTAGTAAGTTTAACATATTTAATTTCGGGGAAATTATTCTGAATCATTGAAGCAAAATTAACAACCCCAACAAAAGGGAGGTTGGCCGGTTTCTCAATTGTACCGCTATAGTAATTTGCATTTGGAGCACCAATACCAATACCCATTACTTCTATTTCGGGATTGATTTGTTTAACCATTTCAATTGCAGCTTTTATTTCAATTGTAAGGTCCGTAACATATTTACTCATTATTGCATCCGAAACAGCCTGAGTCATATGAGGATTTTCAAGTTTCTGTGGTGTAGCCATTTGTGGCTTTCTTTCATACAACACATTACCTTCAATATCCACAACTCCGATGGCAGTATTTGTTCCTCCGATATCAATTCCTATTGCAACTCTTTTCATTTTCTATAATATTTTTATTTATTTGACTTTACTTCCCTTTAACGCAAAGAATACAATATACAGATAACATACTACCGGCACAATCAAAGCTGCGCGAACGCTAATACTATCTGTAAACCAACCCATTAACAGTGGAATAACGGATCCACCAACAATCATTGTGTTGATAATACCTGAAGCCATTGGCATTTCAAACTTGTCAAGGTCTTTAACACCTAGTGCAAAAATATTTGGGAACATGATGGAGTTGAAGAAACCAATTGAAAGAAGAGCCCATATACCAACATTTGCGCCAAGGATAGTTGAAGAAAAAACTAAAGCAGCTGCTATAAAACCGAAAACGCCGAGTGCAATATTGGCTTTGCCTTTTGAGAGATACATTGCGATGAAGTTAACAACAGCAATGCCTAAGAATATTAAACCATTAATTGGTGTAGAGTTGAAAACAAAGACGCCGTCTTTAATCTGACTGCTTGTCACTAACCAGCCTACGAAAAATGCTAATATGATAACAAAACCTGAATACATGAATTTCTTCTTATTTTCCATCGCACTCAGATTAATAGATCCCAGAAAACGACCAACCATAGCACCTCCCCAGTACATTGCAGCCAGCTTGGCAGCTTCACCTATCATCATACCGCTTTGTTTAAGATAAGGAACAATAGCTGTTGAAATACCAACCTCAGCTCCCACATAAAAGAAGATTGCCAACGCTCCCAAAAGAACATGTGTACGTTTCCAGATGCTCTTTTTTCCTACTTCTTCTGCCCCACCCATGATTTCGGGAAGTTTCATAAAAAATATAACTACAGCAATAAGAATTACAATTGAACCAATAATGAGGAATGGAACCTGAACAGCTTTTGGTCCCATTGCTATTGCTGCTGGTGTAAGTACTAAAACACCCACAATAAATGGAGCAATTGTAGTAGCAAATGAGTTCAATGCCTGTGTCAGGTTAAGCCTTGAAGAGGCTGTTTCCTGCGACCCAAGAGCTGCTACATAAGGATTTGCAGCAGTTTGAAGAAAAACTACACCTGTTGCCATTACAAATACTGCGCCAAGGAAAAGAGTATAGGATGGTACAGCTACGGCAGGATAGAAAAGGAAACTACCTAAGCCAATCAGAAGTAAACCGATAATAACCCCCATCTTATATCCCGTCTTCTTAATAATTTTTCCACACGCGAAGGAGAACACAAAATATGCGAAAAAGAATACTCCGTTGACCAGATTTGCCATGAAATTACTTAGCTGAAAAGTAGCCTGTACCTGATCTTTTAATGCGATGTTGAAATTTGTAATAAACCCGAATATGAAAAAGATCATAGCCATAAGGGTCATTCCTAGTCTTAAGTTGCTATCTGTTTGTTGTTTCATTATGAGAAGTTTTTGGTTAGTGAATTAGTTAATTCGATTAATTGATTTATTGAACAAATATATAAAACTAATTGAATTATACTATTGCGAAGACATTACGTTTTGATAAAATCCATACCACGTAAATTTTATACTTAATCAAAAAATATTTATAATCATTATCTTTGTAAAAACCAGAACTATTTTGAGGTATTTTATCTTTATTTCATACAAAGGAACTTCCTATCATGGATGGCAACTACAGCCAAATTCCATAACAGTTCAAAAGACTCTTGATAATGCGTTGAGTGTTGTTCTGAACGAAAAAATATCCACAATAGGTGCCGGCAGGACAGATGCCGGTGTTCATGCATTGTTATTTTGTGCGCATTTCGATAGCATTTCAACAGATCTTTCAACAAACCCTAAACTTATTTTTAAACTTAACAGCTACCTGCCAAAAGATATTTCGGTGAATTCTATCTTTAAAGTACTACCTGATGCAAATGCCAGATTCAGTGCTATATCTCGAACTTATAATTACTATATCTCCAGAATAAAAGATCCTTTTTTTGATAATTCAAGTTGGTTTCTTCCCGGCAATCCAAATGTTGCAGCAATGAATGAAGCATGCCAGAAACTTCTCAGTCATTCTGATTTCACAAGCTTCAGCAAACTTCACTCAGATACAAAAACAAATATCTGTAAAATTTATAGTGCTACCTGGGAAGAAAAAGAGAATCGTCTGGTTTTTACTATCAAGGCTGACCGGTTTCTAAGGAATATGGTAAGGGCAATTGTTGGAACTATGATTGAAATCGGCTTTGGAAAAATAAATATTGAGGAATTTGAGCAGATAATAGTTGACAAAAATCGTTGCGGGGCAGGAAAGTCAGCTCCTGCACAGGGTTTGTTCCTTACCGACATAGAGTATCCGGTTGAAATCTTTATATAGACCTTTATCAATTTCTGATGTGATAATTATCACCATAAATGGTTGTTAATTTTTTCACAATAATCAATTTTTATAATACTTTTGTGCGACTTTGACTACCTAAATATAATATTCTATGAGCAATGAATGGTTAATTCTGTTTTTTCTGGTTGGAGCTATCTTTGTAGGAGCAGTTCTTATCTTCTCAGGAATTGTAGCTCCAAAGTCAACAAATCCTCAAAAATTTGAACCATATGAGTGTGGAATTCCGACAGAAGGAGTTACATGGCTTCAGTTTAATGTAGGCTATTATCTTTTCGCAATTCTCTTTCTTGTATTTGATGTTGAAACAGTTCTGGTTTTTCCATGGGCTGTTGTTATGAAAGAAGTAGGAATGGCCGCCTTCATTGAAATATTAATATTCTTTTTCATACTGGGTTTAGGACTATTATACGCCTGGAAAAAACACGCTCTTATATGGGAATAAAAGGAATGAAGAGAGAAGAGTTCGGGGACAATGAAAGCCTCGATCTGCTTAAGGAGTCTGGTTCAAATGTTCTTTTGACTACTATTGATGATGTCATCAATTGGGGAAGAAAGAACTCTTTATGGCCGCTCACTTTTGCAACCAGCTGTTGTGGCATTGAAATGATGGCTACAGGTGCACCACGTCACGATTTTGCAAGATTCGGGATGGAAGTTTACAGGGCCAGTCCCCGTCAGGCTGATGTTATTGTCGTTGCAGGAACAATTGTTAATAAGATGGCACCTGTATTGAAGAGGCTTTACGATGAGATGTCAGAACCTAAGTATGTTGTTGCTATGGGTGCCTGTGCAATTTCAGGAGGTCCGTTTTTTCTCAATTCATATTGTGTTGTTAAAGGAGTTGAGCATGTAATCCCTGTAGATGTTTATGTTCCCGGGTGTCCTCCCCGTCCTGAAGCGTTATTATATGGTATGCTTCAGCTTCAGCGATTGATCGAAACAGAAACAATAAAATCAAGGAGAGCGAGAAACACTTCTCATGACTCCAAATAACAATCTGCTATTTTCAGAAATCTGATAATCAATGGATAAAAAAGAATTAGGAGAATTTATTAAATCAACAGATCAGGACCTTGAAGTTAAAGAAGGTATCCAATTTGCTGAGGTTACAGTTCCTCCTTCAAAATTACATCCGCTTGCCAAAATGCTCAGGGAAGCAGAACAGACACAATTTGATTTCCTGGTTTGCATCTCCGGAGTGGATTACGGACAGGATCTTGGTACTGTTTACCACCTTCGCTCCACAAAATTTGATCACACGGTTGTACTGAAGACACGAACATCAGACAGAGTGCATCCTCTACTTGATTCAGTTGCTGACATCTGGAATACAGCTGATTTTCTTGAGCGTGAAGTTTATGATCTGCTTGGTATTAAGTTTGCAAACCATCCCGATCTGAGAAGACTATTTCTGGATAATTCATGGGGGTTCCCATTAAGAAAGGACTATGTTGATGATATTAATATTGTTACCAAGTAATTTATGGAAGAACAGGTAAAAAATATTTCAACTGACGAACAACAGGAGTATGTTATTAACATGGGCCCGCAGCATCCGTCAACTCACGGGGTTCTTAGACTGGTTGTATCGCTTAAAGGGGAAACGGTTAAGAGTGTTCAGCCTCATATCGGATACATTCACAGAGGAATTGAAAAGATGTGTGAGAGTATCACCTATCCTCAGATAATACACCTTACTGACAGGATGGATTACCTGTCGGCTCATATCAACAATGAAGCAGTTTGCCTGACAGTTGAGAAGGCTCTCCAGGTTGAGATACCTGACAGAATAAAAGTGATTCGTACAATCATGTCTGAGCTTACCCGTATCCAGTCACATCAGCTATGGTGGGCTTCTTTCGGGATGGACCTTGGAGGATTGACCTGTTTTTTCTACGGGCTGCGTGACAGGGAAAAAATTCTTGATATTTTTGAAGAAACCTGCGGAAGCAGGATGATTGTCAGCTATAACTGCCCCGGAGGTGTAATGTACGATCTCCATCCAAATTTTCAGCAGAAAGTAAAAGACTTTATTAAATACTTCAGAAAAATATTACCTGAGTACGATCAATTACTTACAGGAAATGTGATTTTTCATGAACGTAGCAAAGGGATTGGTAAATTATCACTTGAAGATGCAATATCTTATGGTGTTACCGGACCTTCGGGAAGAGCCTCAGGCTTCTCATGTGACGTGCGTAAGCATGAACCCTACAGCGCTTATGACAAAGTACAGTTCAAAGAAATTCTTTTTACAGGGGGTGATACCTATTTCAGATATGTTGCCAGGATACAGGAAATGTGGGAGTCGATGAATATTATTGAACAGCTTATCGATAACATTCCTGAGGGTCCTTATGCGGTCAAGATGAAGCCGGTTATTAAACTTCCTGAAGGTGAATATTATCAGAGAGTTGAAACTGCCAGAGGTGAACTGGGTGCATATATAATAAGTGATGGAAATAAGAACCCATACCGTGTCAAGTTCAGATCTCCAAATTTTGTAAATCTTTCCGTGCTTAATCATATAGCAAAAGGGTTCAAGATTGCTGACCTGGTAGCAATAGGAGGATCGCTTGACCTGGTTATTCCGGATATTGACAGGTAAAATAAGGCAGAAGGCAAAATGAAAAAGAATAGCACAGGGCACAGGGAAAGAATAAAATAAAAGATATAAGATATGCTACTTAATATGATTACTGCAAATTCTTTACAACTAGTATCAGCTCCATGGTGGAGGGTCCTCTACGATTTCTCTTCATTGACTAAGTCTATAGATGAAGGTCTCAATAATACAATGGGGCACTTCTGGACTGTTGTAACAGAGATGATAATTATTGGTGTTCTGATCCTGTTGTTTTATGCTGTGATTGGACTATTCCTGGTTTATGCTGAAAGAAAAGTTTGCGCTTTCATGCAGAACAGACTTGGTCCAAACAGAATAGGACCCTTCGGAATTTTCCAGACTATAGCGGACCTTATTAAGTTGCTTTTTGTGGAAATGATCCCTATTAAAAATGCTGACGGCTTTCTGTTCAACTTAGCTCCTTTCATTGTAATCATAGCAGGTTTTATGGCTTTGGCAGCAATACCATTTGCAAATGGGCTTCATGCCATAGACATGAATATAGGTGTTTTATATGTTATTGCAGTTTCATCAATGGGAGTCATTGGAGTGCTGCTTGCAGGATGGTCAAGCAACAACAAGTATTCATTGATAGGGGCAATAAGAAGTGGAGCGCAGATTGTCAGTTATGAACTTTCTGTTGGTCTGGCTCTCATTACCGTAGTTATTTTAGCTGGTTCAATGCAATTATCGGTAATTGTTGAAGCTCAAAGAGATGGATGGTTTATTTTCAAGGGACATATTCCTGCGTTTATTGCTTTTGTTATTTATCTGATTGCAAGTACTGCGGAAACCAACAGAGGTCCGTTTGACCTTGCTGAAGCCGAATCTGAACTTACCGCAGGATATCATACCGAATACTCAGGTATTAAATTCGCATTCTTCTTCCTTGCCGAATACATGAACATGTTTATTGTTGCATCAATAGCTGCTACTGTATTCCTTGGTGGATGGATGCCATTCCATGTAGGTCCCTGGGATGGATTTAACCATGTAATGGATTTTATACCTCCATTTGTATGGTATATAGGAAAAACCTTTTTTGTTATCTGGTTAATGATGTGGTTTAAATGGACATTCCCTCGCTTAAGGATTGACCAGTTGCTCACCCTAGAATGGAAGTATCTATTGCCGATAAATCTGGTTAATGTATTGATTATGGCATTTATAGTACTAATGGGCTGGCATTTTTAATATTAAATAATTCTTAATATATATCTCTGAATGAGAAGTATAATAAATTATCTTAAAGAAGTATATTTTGGTGTCAAATCACTGCTGGTTGGCATGAAAGTTACCGGTTCATACTTTTTCAGACCCAGTACAATTGTTACACAGAAATATCCGAACAACCGGAAAGACCTGGTTATGTTCGACCGGTTTAAAGGTGAGGTGATTATGCCACATAATGAAAAAAATGAACATAAATGCACAGGTTGCGGCATCTGTGAACTGAATTGTCCGAATGGTTCAATAGAAATTATCTCAAAGACAATCACAACAGAGGATGGTAAAAAGAAGAAAGCTATAGACAAGCATATTTATCGTCTTGGAATGTGTACTTTCTGCGCTTTGTGTGTAAAGACATGCCCTTCAAATGCACTGGCTTTTGGTCAGAAATTTGAACATGCTGTTTTTAACCGTGAACTTCTTATAAAAACTTTAAATAAACCGGGTTCTCAATTAATGAAAGGAGTTGAATAATGGCCTCTAATCAGATTATGTTTATTCTGTTCGCACTGATGATAACAGTTTTCTCAGTCCTGACAGTTACCACACGAAAAATACTGCGAGCTGCTGTGTTTCTGCTTTTTGTACTGGTATCCACATCGGGGCTTTATTTCATGCTGAATTACCAGTTCATGGCTGCAATTCAGCTAACGTTATATGCCGGAGGTATTGTGGTCCTGATCATTTTCTCAATACTTCTTACAAGTCATATTAGTCAGAAATTTGAATCCTCAGGATGGAAAAAAAATATATTTTCTGCTCTGGCAGCAATAACAGGTGCAATACTATCAATTGTAACTATCCTCGATTATAGTTTTTCAGCTACCAAAGAAGCTGCACAGGAGGTTGATATGCATTTGATAGGCAGAAGTTTACTATCAGTTGATAAGGATGGATATGTACTTCCTTTTGAAGTAATCTCTGTTCTGCTGCTAGCAGCAATGATTGCTGCGATTGTGATTGCAAAAAAAGCAGGTCCTGCAAAAACGTTATCACCAAAACTAAATCAGGAATAAGATGAGCTCAGGTATACCACTACAATATTTTTTAATTCTGGCTACGATAATGTTTTTTGCCGGAGTTTATGGCTTTCTCACGCGCCGGAATCTTATAACAATTCTGATGTCTGTGGAATTGATCCTCAACTCAGTAAATATAAATTTTCTTGCTTTTAACCGGTATCTTTTTCCGCATAAGCTTGAAGGAATGTTTTTCAGCATTTTTGTAATTGCTGTTGCTGCTTCAGAAGCTGCTGTTGCCATTGCCATTATTATAAATATATACCGACGGTTTACAACAATTAATGTTGAAGACGTTAACGAAATGAAATATTGATTATTATAACAATAAGGAAAGTCTATATATGATAAATTTCAGTTACACAATTTGGATCCCACTCCTGCCCCTGTTAATGTTTCTGTTCCTGGGTCTGGCGGGTCATAAGTATTTTCCAAAGTTATCAGGTATTATCGGGACCTGCGGATTGGCAATAATTACGATATTATCATATATTACTGCCTATAAATATTTTTTCACCAGCGAAAAAATAGATGGAGCTTTTCAGAAGCTCACAGCTTTTAATATGGTATGGTTGCAGTTTACCGATAAACTGCATATTGATATGGGTGTCCTTCTGGATCCTATTTCAGTAATGATGCTTGTGGTAATAACCACAGTTTCTTTAATGGTCCACATTTATAGTCTTGGATACATGAAAGGGGAAAAAGGGTTTGAAAGGTTTTTTGCCTTCCTATCCCTTTTTAGTTTTTCTATGCTGGGACTGGTACTTGCAACCAATATTTTCCAGATGTACATATTCTGGGAACTTGTTGGAGTTTCTTCATTCCTCCTGATTGGATTCTATTATCAGAAACCTTCTGCGGTAAGGGCTTCTAAAAAAGCATTTATTGTAACCAGGTTTGCTGACCTTGGATTTCTGATAGGTATTTTGATTTTATCGTTCAATACAAAAACATTTGATTTTATTACACTTACCAACCCTACGGGGACTGCAATAACACAGGGTGGAGGAGCTGCATTTCTGGGACTTTCCATAATGACATGGTCGATGATTTTTGTATTCATGGGTGGTGTAGGAAAATCAGCAATGTTTCCATTCCATATCTGGCTTCCCGATGCGATGGAAGGACCAACACCTGTTTCGGCTCTTATACATGCAGCCACAATGGTTGTTGCCGGAGTTTATCTTGTTGCCAGAATGTTTCCTATTTATTCAATTGCTGCACCTGTTGCACTTGAAGTAGTTGCTTATGTCGGTGCTTTCTCATCACTCTTTGCTGCAGTTATCGCCTGTACACAAACAGATATAAAAAGGGTGCTCGCCTATTCTACAATGTCACAGATTGGTTATATGATGCTTGCCCTGGGTGTTTCAGGTTATGGAGGGCATGAAGGTTTAGGATATATGGCCTCAATGTTCCACTTGTTCACACATGCAATGTTTAAGGCATTACTCTTCCTTGGAGCAGGTGCAATTATACATGCTGTCCACACTAATCATATGACTGAAATGGGAGGACTTCGCAAATACCTACCCATAACTCATATGACATTCCTGATTGCCTGCCTCACAATAGCAGGAATTCCACCATTATCAGGGTTTTTCAGTAAAGATGAAATTCTGGCTGCTGCATTCGAACACAACAAAATTCTGTTTGCCGTAGAGTACGCTGTTGCCGGACTCACAGCCTTTTATATGTTCCGGCTTTATTTCAGTATTTTCTGGGGAAAAGAAACTCAATACCATCATACACCGCATGAAGCTCCATATACAATGACAATTCCTCTTATGATACTTGCATTCGGAGCTATTGTTGCCGGTTTTATTCCTTTCAACAAACTGGTTACTTCAGACGGAAAAGCTTTTGAATCAGAAATTGAACTCATGATTGCAATACCATCTGTCCTTATTGGATTACTAGGGATTGGAATAGCATATATAATGTATAAAAAAGAGAATGCTATCCCTGATAAACTGGCAACCACCTTTAAGTATAGCTATAAATGGGCCTATAATAAATTCTATATGGATGAAGTGTATCTCTTTGTAACAAAGAAGATCATTTTCAGATACATATCAGACCCGGTTGCATGGTTTGACAGACATGTTGTTGATGCAACCATGAATGGAATAGCAACTGTAACACAAACTGTATCATTCAGGATCAGAGGATTACAATCTGGACAATTGCAAAAATATGCATTTGTATTTGTAACCGGAGCTATTATGCTCGCAGTACTCTTAGTATACCTTTGGAAATAACTGATTAAAAAGAAAAGACCTTCATTATGGATAATATTCTGACTCTGTTTGTAGTAATTCCGGTACTGACAATAACTGGTATCCTTTTTCTTAAAGATACACGCCAGGTAAGGCTTGTTGCAGCTTTCGGGATGGGTTTGCAACTTATACTTGCTGCTGTACTGGTATTCTTATATCTGACTGCACGTCATTCAGGAAACACAGCTGAAATGCTGTTTGTAAAAGATGTTCTCTGGTTCAAAAGTCTCAATATACATTATGCAGTAGGTGTTGATGGAATTTCAGTTGCCATGATTGGTCTTACCTCGATTGTAGTTTTTGCCGGCATATTCGCATCCTGGGAAGTTGAGTTTCTCACCAAAGAGTTTTTTGTTTCTCTTATTCTCTTGGCTACGGGCGTATTCGGGTTCTTTATTTCAATAGACCTGTTTACAATGTTCCTCTTCTACGAGCTTGCTGTTATTCCAATGTACCTTCTAATAGGTATATGGGGCACCGGACCAAAAGAGTACTCGGCTATGAAACTAACTCTTATGCTTATGGGCGGATCAGCTCTTCTGCTTGTAGGCTTACTTGGAATTTATTTCAATTCTTCGCCCACTGGAGGTCAGCTTACATTTAACATTCTTGAGATTTCCAAAGTAACAATTCCAATGTCTGCACAGAGACTGTTTTTCCCTCTCACATTTGTTGGTTTCGGTGTTCTTGGCGCTTTATTTCCATTCCATACATGGTCACCTGACGGACATGCCTCTGCTCCTACCGCTGTCTCGATGCTACATGCAGGTGTACTTATGAAACTTGGAGGATACGGAGCTTTCAGAGTAGCTATTTTCCTGATGCCCGGGGCAGCCCACGAACTTTCATGGATATTTATCATACTTACTTCGATAAGTGTTGTTTATGGAGCTTTCGGGGCAATTGCCCAGAAAGATCTGAAATATATAAACGCCTATTCATCTGTAAGCCATTGCGGACTTGTCCTTTTTGCAGTTCTTATGATGAACCAAACAGCAATGAATGGAGCAATAATACAAATGATTTCTCATGGGTTAATGACAGCACTTTTCTTTGCTTTAATCGGGATGCTCTATGGCAGAACACATACCAGAATGATTTATGAGATGGGTGGACTTATGAAAGTCATCCCTTTCCTATCAGTTTGTTACGTAATAGCCGGATTAGCTTCACTTGGCCTTCCCGGTCTAAGTGGTTTTGTTGCTGAGATGACAATATTCGTCGGAGCATTCCAGCATCATGAAGTCTTCTATAGGGTAGTGACTATTCTGGCTGTTTCCTCAATTGTCATTACAGCCGTTTACATTCTGAGAGTTGTTGCAATCCTTTTACTTGGTCCAACAACAAATGAACATCACGAACATCTTACTGATGCAAAATGGTTTGAAAAAATATCTGTTGTTACTTTGATCGGAGCCGTAGCTGCAATCGGGCTTGCACCTTTCTGGCTGTCAACAATGATCGGAACAAGTCTTCATCCGATTGTTGACAAAATAATAGCACTGAACCCGTTTTAATTAATTTCTAAATGTTTTGGATAATAGAATAATATGAGCTTAGGAACCTTTTTAATAATGCGGCAGGAATTGCTGCTGATAGCTGCAGCTCTTCTGGTATTAATGGCTGAGATCTTCTGGAATCCTGCTAAAAAGAAATATTTAAGTCTTTTCTCTGTAATCGTGTTTGGCGTTATCACGATAGTTGGTTTTATACCATCGCAGACTGGCGCACTATTTGGAGGCATGTATATTTCAACAGGGACCACTCTGCTGATGAAGAATATCCTTAACATTGGAGTTTTACTTGTATTCATTCAATCTGTTACCTGGCTTGGAAAAGAGGAGAACTCTGAAAGAATAAGTGAGTACTTTATCCTTCTTATCTCGACCCTGATTGGAATGAATTTTATGATTTCTGCCGGACATTTCCTGATGTTCTATATTGGTATTGAACTTGCAACAATTCCGATAGCTGCGCTGGCAGCATTCGATCGTTATAAAAACAAATCAGCTGAAGCTGGTATCAAACTGATTCTGTCATCAGCTTTATCATCAGGAATCCTTCTCTATGGCTTATCGTTGATTTATGGCACAACAGGTTCTTTATATTTCAGTGAAGTTGCTGTAACCTTCGGGAACAGTAATCTCCAGATTCTTGCATTCATCTTCTTCTTTGCAGGAATGGCATTTAAAATTTCTATCGTTCCTTTCCATCTATGGACAGCTGATGTTTACGAAGGTTCGCCAGTTAATATTACATCATATCTCTCAGTAATTTCAAAAGGTGCAGCAGTTTTCATTTTTATAATTATCCTTTACACCGTTTTCCCTTCTATTATTGCAACCTGGCAAAAGACTATTTATGTAACTGCAATTCTTACAATGACTATTGGTAACCTGTTTGCCATTCGTCAACAGAATCTGAAGCGCTTCCTTGCTTTTTCCTCTATCTCACAGGCTGGATATATCCTTCTCGGTTTTATTGGGGGAAATCAACTGGGGATGGCATCAGTAATTTATTATATACTGGTTTACATCTTTTCGAATCTTGGAGCATTCGGCGTAGTAATAGCCATTTCAAATGCCACAGGGAAAGAGAATATGGATGATTATAACGGACTTTATCACACTAATCCCGGACTAAGTCTTGCATTGACCCTGGCATTGTTTTCTCTTGCCGGGATACCTCCTGTGGCTGGATTCTTTGGAAAATTTTTCCTGTTTACTGCAGCTGCTCAGAAAGGATTTTATCTGTTGGTTCTGATTGCGGTATTAAATACCATTATATCATTGTTTTATTACCTTCTTGTTGTTAAGGCGATGTTTATAAACAAAAGCGAAACTCCAATTGAAAAATTCAAGAGTGATTTTCCGACCAGGTTAGCTCTTGGTTTGTGCCTTGCAGGTATTGTTATAACAGGTTTTGCAAGTATTATATTCGAAGCAATAAGAAATTTAAGTTTTGGAGGCTGATTAAGCATCGGACGAAAGAAAAATAGTGGAACATGAGTGGAGATTGCTTCGTCGC